>CALASU010000198.1 GCA_937888765.1 uncultured Clostridia bacterium
AGCGTTACCCATCGGCAACGCTTTGGTGTCAGGAAATATGCAGCGGCAGCAAATACAAGAAATACGATAAATCGAAATGATGTAAATGCCATACCGTTCTCCTGTTCTGATTAGTCTTCCTGCAGTTTCTGAACCAGAGCCCAGATTGCTTCTACAGAGTTGAAGTTTTCGGGAACAATATCATCCGCACCGATTTCGATATCATATTCATCACACAGTTCGCCAACCAGAGATACGATATCAAAGGAATCCAGTTCGCCGCTGTCTACCAGTTCCTGATTGTCTTCAAAATCTACGTCAGGTCTCAGTTCTGCTAAAATTTTCAATAATGTGTCCATGTTCAAAAATCCTTTCTCTTTTTCCTTCTTTTTGTTGCTCTTTATTTTATTGCTTTATCATAACCGGCGCAATCCTGCCATCCGGCAGAAATACCGATTTTTCATACAGTCGTAATGCAGGTGCATTATCCTCCCGCACCCAGAGCTGAAATTTGGAAACCTCATCTTTTTCCAGTGCAATCCAGTCCCGCACCAGCTTTTCACCAATGCCTTTGCCACGTCCCACAGGATTTACCACAATCTGCCAGAGCACAGAAACCTTTTTTTCTCTGCCAAAACGCAGAAATCCCAACAGTTCTCCATTTTCTCTTGCCGCAATCACATTCTCCTGCCGCAAATCCTCCAGCAGTGTTTCTTTTGTCGGCAATGCAGAAGTATACGGCTCAAATGCTGTATACATCGCTTCCAGAATTACATCTGCATCTTCCTCTTTGCAGAAACAAACCTCCCTCAGCTCCGCTTCCGCCTTTTTCGCAGACAGAAACAGTCTTTTTCTTTGCAGATAGAAAGAAAATCCGATTGCTTCCCATTCTTCTGCTGTCGGAGAAATGCCTTTTTTCTCCAGAGCAACCTGTTCTAAGATCACAGGCTTGGAAAGCTGCGGCAAGGGAACGGGCTTCGCTTCCTGCTCCAGAAAGAAATACAGATCAAACTGTTTTTCTTTCTCTAACAGATAATACACACCGCCTGCAAACGGCATACAGGAAAGCTGTCCCGCTTCCACCATTGGCAGAAAGTCCTCTGCCGATGCGTAAAAATTTGTTCGCATACCTTTGGAAATCTGTTTTGCGATGTCTTCTGTCCATGCCTTTGCATCAGGTATTTTGCTTATCTTTATCATAATACTCCTTTAAAGCCAATCTGTCTATCTTTCCGTTCAAAGTCTGCGGCATTTTTTCTAATTTCATCATCACATTGGGGAACATATACTTCGGAACCTTGTCGCGGAGCTGTTTCAGAATATATGCCTGCGTTGCTTCTTCACTGCCGCAGTAGAACAGCAGAATCCGCTGTGTTTCATTGTCATACAGGCATACCCCCGCATCAATCACCGCAATGGAATTGACCGCTGTTTCGATTTCGCCCAGTTCGATGCGATGCCCCATATGCTTGATCTGATGATCTTTTCTGGCAAGGAAAATGATTTCTCCCCGCTCATTATATTTCGCAATATCCCCTGTTTTATAAATCTTTTCGGGATAATAGGGATTCAGCGGATTCTGAATAAAGGCTTCTTCTGTCTTTTCGGGATTATTATAATAACCCAGTGCAAGGCATCTGCCTCGTACACACAGTTCGCCGCTTTCACCTTCTTCTGCCAGCCTGTCCCCGTTTAAGATAAATACATCCGTGTTGCGGCAGCCATAGCCGATGGGGAGCGGCTCATCATCTGCAAAATCACGGTCTACAATATAATAGGTACAGTCAACTGTTGTTTCTGTCGGCCCGTAAATATTGGCAAACATGGCATCGGGGTATTTTTCCCGCCACAGATTAAACTGTTTTGTCGGCATAGCTTCTCCGCAGAACATAATTTTTTTCAACGCAGAGGGGCGCACCTTATCCAATGCACCCGTATTGACCACGATACACAGGGCAGAAGGCACCCAGTCAATATAATTGATCTGTTTTTCTTCCAGATACTGTAACAGCTTCAGAGGAAAAGAAAACAGCATTTTCGGAATGATTTCCATTCTTGCCCCTGTTTTCAGCACTGCATAAATATCCTTTACAGAGGAATCAAAATAAAACGGTGCCTGATTGCCGATGATCTCCTTTTCTGTGATGTCAAAGGCTTCTGTATACCATTCAGTCAGATTCACAACAGACTGATGGCTGATGACAACACCTTTCGGTACGCCTGTGGAACCCGATGTAAACAGAGCATACAGCGGATCTGTGTCTATCGCCTGCAAACGGATTTTACGCAAAGCCGCTTCATCTGCTTCTGTTTCCAGAATCTCTTCCAATACAATAATTTCGCCTGCATAGCCTAAGCCTGCCGCTGTTTTTCTGCTTTTTTCGTCGATCAGCAGCACTTTCGGCTGCAGGGTATTCAAAATGGATAATACCCTTTCTTTGGGCATCGTCACATCAATCGGTGTATAAAAATTACCACTGTAGACACAGCCTAGAAATGCCGCCACGGATACAGGTGTTTTCTGCATCATAACCGCTATCGGGCAGTTTCTTCCGCCAAAACGCATAAGATATGTGCCGATACGTTTTGCAGTATCTTCCAGTGCCGCAAAGGTCAGTTCACCCTCTGCACCGGAAAAGGCAACGTGTTCCGGCAGGCGTTTCGCTGTAGCCTCCAGATAGTCCAGTATATTTCTAATCATAGCTTCTCCTCAATTCTCAGAAACTTTCATTTTTTAAAAGTATAGCATCTGTCATTTTCTCCGTCAATCATAACCACTAGTAAACTAGTG
>CALASU010000199.1 GCA_937888765.1 uncultured Clostridia bacterium
AAGTTTCGGTCAAGCCTTTTCAAAGGCTTGTGGGGTGCAGGGGCAAAGCCCCGCATTCTTCCCCAAGCGGGTTTTTGAAGGGGGTTCTAGGGGGAAACTTTTCCCAAGAAAAGAAAGTTTCCCCCTAATCTATAGGCTTTTATCATCAATATCTATTGAGTTTTTGGCAACAAAAAGATATTCTATAAGTACCCGCAAGGAAAGGAGAGCAAGATGCCTAAAAAACGGATGGGGCGACCGCCCTCCGAAAATCCTAAAATCCACCGTGTGAATATCCGTATGACTGAAGAAGAAATGCGATTATTAGATGCTTACTGCAAAGCAAAAGGCATCACTTATGCACAGGGATTACGGGATGCTATCAAACTGCTCCCAACAAAATAAAAAAAGAGCATCGTCTACCCGCAAAAGTATTTGACGATACTCTTTTCTATACCCAGCCTCCAAGCAGGAGAACCGTATTCTTATTATACACTTCACGTTTTCTTCCCGCAAGGGGGCTATTTTACAATTCTCTTACAATCTTACAAAAAAGAAGAAAAGAAAGGACTCCCCCATGAAAGACATTTTAAAAAGACTTTACAGCGGTGACTTATTCCCCTGCGAGGAGATCAGAGCAGACAACGAGGAATACAAACAGATCTGCCACAGACTGCACACAGAGTTTCCCAGGTTTCGTTCCGCTTTATCCCCTGAACAGCAGGAAACCCTGCAAAAGCTCACGGATGATATATACTGGCTTGCAGATGCGGACTGCTATGCATATTTCGCCTACGGCTTCCGTTTAGGCACAACGCTTCTGTGCGAAACTCTATATCAACCATAACACGAACACACAAAAAGGCTTCCCTTTCGGGAAGCCTTATGTATTGCATGGTCAGAGTTGAAACCACTTCTTATCTGGGGTATGTCAGCTGAGCCTGAGCCGCTGCCAGTCTTGCGATAGGCACACGGTAAGGAGAACAGGATACATAGTCCAGACCGATCATGTGGCAGAATTCAACAGAATAAGGGTCGCCGCCGTGTTCGCCGCAGATACCCAGGTGGATGTCAGGACGTACGGGTTTTGCTTTTTCTACTGCCCACTGCATCAGCATACCAACGCCTGTTCTGTCCAGTCTTGCTGTGGGGTCAACTTCATAGATGTTTTTATCGATGTAGTCAGCCAGAATCTTACCGGCGTCGTCACGGGACAGACCGAATGTCATCTGTGTCAGGTCGTTTGTACCGAAGGAGAAGAATTCTGCTTCTGTAGCAATCTGATCTGCTGTCAGAGCAGCTCTGGGGATTTCGATCATTGTACCAACCAGGTAGTCCAGTTTTTTGCCTTTTTCTTCGAATACTTTTTCTGCTGTTTCTACTACGATATTCTTAACGAATTTCAGCTCTTTGATTTCGCCAACCAGAGGAATCATGATTTCGGGAACGATGTTGATACCTTCTTCTTCGGAAACTTCAACAGCTGCTTCGATGATTGCTTTCGCCTGCATTCTTGCGATTTCAGGATAGCTTACAGCCAGACGGCAGCCACGGTGACCCATCATAGGGTTCAGTTCATGCAGACCTCTTGCTTTGATTTTCAGTTCTTCTACTGTTTTGCCTGTCATTTCAGCCAGCTGAGCGAATTCTTCATCTGTGTTAGGCATGAATTCATGCAGAGGAGGATCCAGCAGACGGATTGTAACAGGTCTTTCTTTCATTGCTTTGTAGATGCCTTTGAAGTCTTCTTTCTGGAAAGGTTCGATACCTGCCAGAGCTGCTTCTCTTTCTTCTACTGTATCGGACATGATCATTTTTCTGAATTTCATGATTCTGTCAGCTTCGAAGAACATATGCTCTGTTCTTGTCAGACCGATACCTTCAGCACCGAAGTCGATAGCAACCTGTGCATCGTGGGGTGTATCAGCGTTTGTTCTTACTTTCAGGCTTCTCTTAGCATCTGCCCATTTCATGAATGTTTCGAAGTTGCCTGTGATTTCAGCTTCTACTGTAGGGATATCTTCGCCGTAGATGTTACCTGTGGAACCATCCAGAGAGATGTAGTCGCCTTCTGCGAATGTTCTGCCAGCCAGTGTGAATGTTTTTGCTTCTTCGTTCATTTTGATTTCTTCACAGCCGGATACACAGCATGTGCCCATACCACGAGCTACTACAGCAGCGTGAGATGTCATACCACCACGAACTGTCAGGATACCCTGAGATGCAGCCATACCTTCGATATCTTCGGGAGATGTTTCCAGACGAACCAGAATGACTCTGTCGCCTGCTTCTGCAGCTGCTTTTGCTTCTTCTGCTGTGAAGTATACTTTACCTGCAGCAGCACCGGGGGATGCGGGCAGACCTTTACCGATGGATTTTGCAGCTTTCAGTGCAGCCTGATCGAATGCAGGGTGCAGCAGCTGATCCAGCTGTTTGGGTTCTACTCTCATCAGAGCTTCGTCTGTTGTAATCAGACCTTCTTCTACCATTTCAACGGCAATTCTCAGAGCAGCGTTTGCTGTTCTCTTACCGTTTCTTGTCTGCAGGAAGAACAGTTTACCTTCTTCGATCGTGAATTCCATATCCTGCATATCTTTGTAATGGTTTTCCAGTTTGTTTGCGATTTCCATGAACTGGCCGTAAACGTTAGGCATATCTTCTGCCAGTTTTGCGATGGGGTTAGGTGTACGAACGCCGGCTACAACGTCTTCACCCTGTGCGTTAACCAGATATTCACCCAGCATAGCTTTTTCGCCTGTTGCAGCGTTTCTTGTGAAAGCTACACCTGTACCGGATGTTTCGCCCATGTTACCGAATACCATCATCTGTACGTTTACTGCTGTACCCCAGCTGTAAGGGATGTCGTTCATTCTTCTGTAAACGAATGCACGAGGGTTATCCCAGCTGCGGAATACTGCCATAGCTGCTTCCAGAAGCTGTTCTTTGGGGTCCTGAGGGAATTCTT
>CALASU010000200.1 GCA_937888765.1 uncultured Clostridia bacterium
CTGCGCCATCCAGCAGTTCCATTTCTTCGCGCAGGATATCCAGATTTGCATCGGAGATGACACCTTCCAGTGCGTCGCCGAATACACCGTTGGCACCCAGTTCTACGACACCGTTTTTCTGTTTGTACAGGTATACTTTGTTTTCCAGTCTGTCATAAATGCCTTCGAATGTCAGACCGTTGCCGATAGGCCATGTTACTGCTGTGGAGGGCAGACCCAGTGCATCTTCCAGGTCAGCCATACAGTCCAGAGGATCCTTGGACTGGCGGTCCAGTTTGTTGATGAATGTGAAGATGGGGATCTCTCTCATGGAGCAAACCTTGAACAGTTTGACTGTCTGTGTTTCCACACCTTTTGCCGCGTCGATTACCATTACCGCACTGTCAACGGAGGTCAGGATACGGTAAGTATCCTCACCGAAGTCATTATGACCGGGGGTATCCATGATGGAAACTACCTTGCCGTCATATTCAAACTGCATAACAGAGGAAGTAACGGAGATCCCTCTCTGTTTTTCGATTTCCATCCAGTCGGATTTTGCGAATTTGTTTTTGCCTCTTGCTTTTACAGTACCTGCTTCACGGATCGCACCACCATGCAGCAGCAGTTTTTCTGTCAGTGTTGTTTTACCTGCGTCGGGGTGGGAGATGATACCGAAAATACGACGCTTCTGGATTTCCTGAGAATTGTTGCTCATATTTCTGTTCCTTTCTGATTGTTTTTATATCAACGTGAATTAGTTACGTACACAACATTTCTATTTTACCCGAATTCTGATAAAAATGGAATATCAAGATGCGAAAAAAGTGAAAAGTATGTAAAAAATTCCGTTTCTTCGGAAAATACATTGACTCTAAAATGTCTTTGGACTAAAATATATACGTTAGGTAAACTACTTAATGAATTATTTTTATTGGAGGTAATGACAATGAAATTTACAAGCACAGATAAAGCACCCGCAGCTCTGGGTCCCTACTCTCAGGCAGTTTCCGTAAACGGTCTGCTGTTCACATCCGGTCAGATCGCTCTGGATCCCGCAACAGGCGAAATCGTTGGCGCTGACGTTCAGGCTCAGTGTGAACAGGTTTGCAAAAACCTGGCTGCAGTTCTGGAAGCAAATGGTCTGACATTCACAGACGCTGTAAAAACAACATGCTTCCTGGCTGACATGGGTGACTTTGCTGCATTCAACGAAATCTACGGCAAATACTTCACAGGTAAACCCGCTCGTTCCTGTGTAGCAGTAAAAACACTGCCCAAAAACGTACTGTGTGAAATCGAAGTAATCGCAGAAATGAAATAATTTTTGCATACGGAAAAAATGCACATGAAAGCAGCCTCTGTGAAAAGCAGAGGCTGTTTTTTACTTTTCTGGGAATTTTTGTGATCGGAAAGTAGTTTTATATGGAGGGAAACAGCTTTTTTATAAATTTTGAAATGTATGCGAAAAAATACGAAAAATGCTGTTGACAGTTTAGAAAAGATATGTTATTATTTACAAGTCGTCAAATGAAAGCGGCAAATAAATATCGAGGCGTGGCTCAGCTTGGTAGAGCGCTACATTAGGGATGTAGAGGTCGCAGGTTCAAATCCTGTCGCCTCGATTTTTTTTTGCAACAAAAAAGGACGTGTGAGAACACGTCCTTTTTTGTTGTTTTTATCGAGGCGTGGCTCAGCTTGGTAGAGCACTACATCAGGGATTTGTTAAAAATGCTCTCGTAAATATCACGATACGTGAAGCTACTTGTAGAAAATCCGGAATTTTAGTGTATAATAGGACTTGTCGTATTTTGTCGTATTTTGGCAGAAAATAAAACAGAGGAGGGATAAGATGAAAGAAGGGTATAGAAAAGCCATTCACCAGATGATTGATGTGATACAGGATGAATGTATTTTAAAAAAGATTTACAGTTATATCAAAGGACTGGTGCAATAAAAATTTCGGAAAAAAGAAAAAGCATATGCTTTTGGAAAGGCAAGAGCATATGCTTATTCAGCTTTATTTAAAAAATAGTCTAAAAAATCATTTACAATTTTTTTGCCGGTATCATCTAATTTTACGTATTTCAAAAGCAGCTGTTTGATGGGTTCGTATTCTTCTGATTCAATTTCAGCCAAAGCACGGGACAGTTCATCTTCCGGCAGATGATCCAGATCAAACGGATCTCCGTTTCCTGTTTCCAGCCATACTCTGTTTACATGAAATTTTTCGCAGACAGCAGCACGATTTCGCTTTGTTAAAATACGTCTGCCATTTTCAATATCACTGATAGCGGCAGCGGTAATACCGATTTTATTGCCGAATTCAGTTTGTGTCAGCTTGAATTCTTTTCTGATCTGTTTTAAGCGGGTATTCATAAAACCACTCCTGATTCATACATTTTTCTTAATAATATCAGCTAAGCGTAAAATTGTCAATAAAAAGGCTTGACAAAATGCGCAAAGCGTAATAATATAATACAAAAATACGCTTAGCGTAAATCAGAGGCGATTTTATGAAAAATACAGATTGGAAGATATTTGCGGAGAAAATAAGCAGAGCAGATCCTGAGATTCAAAAAAAAATACAGGATATCATAGACAGACTTCTAGCAGAACAAAAAGAAGAAAAAAGAAACACATACAGAAAATAAGCTGATAGAAAAAGGGCAGAGCAAATAACTACATTTTCCAGAGTAACTTCAAAATCTCCATATATAACATACTCAATAAACTCCCATTTGCCCTTTTACTATAAAAAGAAATCATGAAAGGAGGAAGAAAAAACAGAAATAAAAAATGAGCAGAGAGAAGATCGGCTCACGAAAAGGAGCGGATAGCCGGGGAAATCTCCGGCTATTTTTACTAAGAAAAAATAAAGGGGGAAAGACTATGAATTGGACAAAACAGGATATGATTCGTTTATTGCGCAAAATGGGAGAAACACGAAGGGCTGTGGACTGGATCAAAAAAAGAAACGAGGAATTATATGCGGCATTACAGTCCCTGACAATGCCTTCCCTGCAGCCGAATGGAGATGGCAGAAGCTACAGTGTGGCGGATTCGGTAAGGCAGATGATTTTGCAGCGGGAAAAAATTGAGGAAGAAATCAAGGAAAATAAAAAAATGATCGAAGACCGCCTGCAGGAATATGCGGCTTTTACCAGAATGATGACAGAGGTCCTGACGGAGGATGAAAAAAATGTACTCTGGAACAGACATGCGGAGCGGATGACATGGGACAGAGTGGCAAGAGTGACCAGAATGAGCCGTAGCAGCTGTTTTCGGGCTGAGGCAACAGGGGTAGAGGCTTTACGCAGAGCATGGGAAAAAGCGCAGAAAAATAAGAATACAGAGTCAGAAAAAAAAGAAGGAATTCTTTGAAATGACTTGGGATGAACGGGGACGTTATGAAATATTGGCCATGCTAAACTGTAAAAGCCGGGATAAGAAGAACACCCTGTTTCAGGAGGTGAGTGTGTGGAAAAACAGAAGGATGAGAAACAGGAAAACAGTAAAAAAGAGAGTGTAAAAAAACAGAACAGTGAGCAGAAAAAACAGAAGGCTGTCAAAAAAGAAAAAGAAGAAAAGACAGGAGGGATTTCTCAGAAGGAGCTGGCAGCATTGCTCGGTATGAGTGAATCGGCTTTTACAGAATTCAAGAAACGATATCCTGTTCTGGCAGATCTGCCGGAAGAAACAGAAGAAAATCTGAAAATAGAACGAGGAAAAATGGTAAAGCAGGTAGAGCGGACATTACTGAGATGCTGTACGGGATACACGGTGAGTAATAAAAAATATTATAAGCTGAAAAATCACAAAAGAGATGAAAACGGGGAAATTGAACTGCTGGACGGAAAGCCGATACCAGTGGAGGAATTGCAGGAGGTCATAGAAGAAAGCTATATTCCTCCGGATCTTTCTGCCATACAGTTTTTCCTGCTGAACCGCTCTAAGAAAGACTGGAAGAAGGACCACGATAAATTGTCTATCGAGAAAAAAAGGCTGGAACAGCAGGAAAGAAAGATTCTGCTGGAGGAAGAAAAGGCAAGCGGCATACAGACAGAAGGAATGCAGATTGAAGAAATTCTGGAGATGCAGGAAATGGATATGTCTATGAGACCAGATGGAGAGTGGGATGATGATAAAACAATATGAGGTATTGAAAAATCCCCAGAAGTATATCGAAGCCTTTCTTATGATCAAAACAAAGGAAAACAAAATCGTTCCTTTCAGAATGAACAGTGCGCAGAAACGCCTGTATGCCTTGATAGAAAAGCGCAGAAGTGAGGGAAAGCCGATTCGTATTATCATTCTGAAAAGCAGACAGATGGGGTTTTCTACACTGACAGAGGCATTGATCTATTACAAAACCGCAACCAGAAAAAATGTAAACAGCTTCATTATTACACATAAAGAAGAGGCAACAGCAAATCTGTTTAATATGAGCAAATTATTTCAGGAGCGAAACCCGATCCGTCCGATGTTGAAAAGCAGCAATGCAAAGGAACTGATCTTTGAAAACCCGACAAGAAATATAAAAGAAAAAGCAGAGGTTCCCGGACTGAAAAGCAGGATCAAATGTGCAACAGCAGGCGGCAAGGGGGTAGGGAGGTCGGATACGCTGACGAATGTGCACGCTTCGGAGCTGGCATTCTGGCCGGGAGATATTGGAGAAACTTATGCAGGGCTGATGCAGGCTGTGCCGAATACGGCGGAAAGCATGGTCATTATCGAAAGCACAGCAAACGGATTCAATTTTTTCAAAGAAATGTGGGACGATGCAGTGGCAGGAGAAAATGACTTTGTACCATTCTTTGCGGCGTGGTTTGAAATGGAAGAATACAGAATGCCCTATCATGGAGAGCGGCTGACGGAAGAAGAAAAAGAACTGCAGGAAGCTTTTGGTCTGGATGAAGAGCAGATCATGTGGCGGCGGTGGTGCATCCGAAACAATTGCCGCAATGATTTAGACCAGTTTCATCAGGAATATCCTGCAACACCTGAGGAAGCCTTTCTGACAACGGGCAGCTGTATTTTTGACAGCAGAGCGATTCTTCTGCGGCTGCGGATGCTGCAGAAGGAGACAAAGGAAAGAAAAGAAACACAGGAAAAAGAACCGAAGCGGCGGGGAAGATTTCTGTTTCAGGAAGAACGGATGACACTGGATCACATTGTATTGGA
>CALASU010000201.1 GCA_937888765.1 uncultured Clostridia bacterium
TTTTGCAACCTCAACCGCCCTTTCTTCAATATACGTTTTCAAACCAAGCACTCCTTCAATATCGCTTGGTTATGTATATGCTTTAGCTTTTCAGGATATCAATAAAAATAAAATCCATTCTGGCAGAAATTTTTATACCTGTATTTGCAGATTTTATTTACAATTTATATCATTTTTATTAACGAAATACTGCTAAAATAAACGAAATCACTCTGCAAACAATTGAATACCCCTACAATTCATGGTATACTACCACAAAAGGAGGGAATTTATATGTTTAAAGTCAATCCATACAGAGCAGGAGCCGGACTGATGCCTGTTTATTTAGCAGGACGTGATGAAGAAATTGACGAAATTTTAAAATCCTTTCAGGCATTAACCTTAAATATACCCGTGCAATCCGTTGTCTACAGCGGCTTAAGAGGCGTTGGCAAAACAGTTTTATTAAATGCCTTACAGAAAAATGCCGGAAGCTATCAGATCTTCTGTAAATATATCGAAGTAGAAACACGAAAAGATTTTATTACACAAATGATTGCCTGTTCTCAGATGTTCGTGCGGGAAGCAAGTGCTGCAGGGAAAGCAAATCATCTCATTGCAAAAGTGATTGATGCTTTAAAAGCACTCTCCATTTCCTTTGATCCCGAAGCAAATACATTTGAATTGTCTATGCAGGAACAGGTTTTATATAAATCCAATAGCCTCACACAGAGCTTGACGGATGTGTTTGTTGCCATCGGGGAACTGGCATATGATATTCATAAACCTGTATGCTTCTTTATTGATGAAATCCAATACATGAAAGCAGAGGAACTGGGTTCGTTAATTGCAGCGTTGCATCGAGTAAACCAGTTAGGCTATCCCATCATGGTTATCGGTGCAGGATTACCCAAAATCTATAAAATGCTTGCAGATGAAAAAAGCTATGCAGAAAGACTATTCCGCTATCAGACAATCGGCTCTTTAACACCGGAAGAAGCTCGCATTGCTATTGCCGAACCTGCAAAACAGTTTTTTGTAACCTACACAGAGGAAGCGATTGATTATATTGTAGAAATTACAAAAGGATACCCTTTTTTCATCCAGCAGTTCTGTCAGATCATTTATGATGCTGTAGATAGAAAAGAGATCACAAAACAGGATGCCCTTGATGCAACTGATACATTTTTCAAAGAACTGGATGACGGCTTTTTCCGTTCCCGTTACGAAAGATGCTCAGAAACAGAACAGAAATTTTTGTTTGCTATGGTACAGTGTGGCACATTACCCTGCACAATCAGCAATGTAGCGGCTAATATGAAAAAAGAAACAACCTCTATTTCTCCCATCCGAGCAAAACTGATCGATAAAGGTCTGATCTACTCCGCCAGACACGCAGAACTGGATTTCACCGTCCCTGAATTTTCGGGATTTATCCAGCGAAAAGAAGAATACCATCTCTGGATTGAAAGTATGAAATAAAAATATTCTTTTTTTAAAAGGATGCCGCCACAATCAGCTGCATCCTTCTTTTTATTTTACAAAAATCACAAAAAGAAAAACCTTGATTTCTCAAGGTTTTTACAATGTCCATTTTGTTACATCCATATGTACCGTAGATTTTGAAATCCCAAACTTCTTCGCCGTTTCTCTCACTGTTGCATTGGTGGTAATCATAAATTTTGCAACCTCAACCGCCCTTTCTTCAATATACGTTTTCAAACCAAGCACTCCTCTAAGTATCGCTTGGTTATGTATATGCTCTATCTATGCAGAATATGAAATATGCCTTTTTTATGCTCAAAGAACTTTCTTTTTCCTATATACTGCCCATTCTATACAAATGCTCATCTAATGATCACAATATTCCCTATTGAGATTTCTGTCTTAAAATGGTAAAACTATAGAAAGGCAGAAATCTCATTTTTCTTTTCGGAGAAAAACAGACTGCCTGTAATTTTTTAAGGGCTGTCTCTTTCAGAAGCAGCCCGAGAATGGAGGAGAAGTTTATGAGTCGTTTATCAATCGAAACGCCCTTACGCGCACAAACCGTACTGAGCGGACTGCATGAAGATATGGAACGCCGTATTTCTGCAAGCGCATCCGGTCTGTGTCCCGTAGATATTTCTTTGAGTTATTTACGACTTTGCCATGCGCAGACCTGCGGTAAGTGTGTACCCTGCCGCATTGGCTTAGGTCAGCTGGCAAATCTGATTGAAAAAGTACTGGATCAGGAGGCCACAATGGAAACCATTGATGCCATCGAACGTACTGCAAAGGTTATTGCAGACTCCGCAGACTGTGCCATCGGCTATGAGGCCGCACATATGGTTCTGAAGGGCATTCGAGGCTTCCGTGAGGATTATGAAGAACACGCACTGAACGGACGCTGTATCGCATCCCTGAGCCACCCCGTACCCTGTGTATCCGCCTGTCCTGCGCATGTGGATGTACCCGGCTATGTATCTCTGGTACGCAAAGGCCGCTACGAAGATGCGGTAAAGCTGATCCGCAAGGACAACCCTTTCCCTTCTTCCTGCGCCTATGTATGCGAACACCCCTGCGAAACACAGTGCCGCCGCAGTATGGTGGATGATGCCATCAATATCTGCGGTCTGAAGCGTTTTGCAGTTGACCATGCCGCACCGATGGATGCAGTAATCCCCAATGCACCTACAGGCAAAACCGTCGGTATCATCGGCGGCGGCCCCGGCGGGCTGACAGCCGCATATTTCCTATCCCTGATGGGTCACAAGGTAACCGTATATGAACAGCGTCCGAAGCTTGGCGGTATGCTTCGTTACGGTATCCCCGACTATCGTCTGCCGCAGGATGTACTGGACAGAGATATTGACCATATCCTTTCCACAGGAATTCAGGTACTGCGCGGTGTATCCATCGGCAAGGATGTTTCCATGGAAGATATTCAGAAAAGCTTCGATGCGGTTTATATTTCCATCGGGGCACACGAAGATAAAAAACTGGGTCTGGAAGGCGAAGATGCCACTAATGTAGTCAGTGCAGTAGAACTGCTCAGAGGTGTCGGCGAAGGCAATGTTCCCGACTTTACAGGCAAAAAAATCTGTGTCATCGGCGGCGGCAATGTTTCCATGGACGCAACCAGAACTGCAAAACGTCTGGGTGCGGAAAGTGTAACCTGTGTATATCGCCGTCGTGTGGATGATATGACCGCACTGGCTGAAGAAATCGAAGAAGCAATGGCTGAAGGCTGTCAGATCCTGCCCCTGCAGGCACCTGCCCGCATTGAAAAGGATGCAGAGGGCAAGGTTGCCGCACTGTGGACAACCCCCCAGGTCATCGGCAAATACGGCAAGGACGGCAGACCCGCACCCATCAGTGCAGATGCTCCTGAATTCCGTATCGAATGTGATTATGTCATCGTAGCAATCGGTCAGGCGATTGATGCCCGTCCCTTTGAATCTATCGGTATCAAGACATCCAGAGGCACGATTCAGGCAGAAGAAACCAGCTCCGTTGCAGCAGTAGATAATGTATTCGCGGGCGGCGATGCCGTTTCCGGCCCTGCTACCGTAATCCGTGCCGTTGCTGCGGGCAAGGTTGCCGCAGCAAATATTGACGCTTACTTAGGCTTTGACCATAAGATCAGCTGTGATGTGGAAGTTCCCCCCGCACATCTGACAAATACACCCCGCTGTGGCCGTGTGAATCTGAAAAGCCATTGTACACCCGACTGCAAAGGCAATTTCAATCTGGTCGTAGAGGGCATGAGCGAAAAAGAAGCCCTGCAGGAATCCAGCCGCTGTCTGCGCTGTGACCACTTCGGCTTCGGCAGCTTCAGAGGAGGGAGGAAAACAGAATGGTAACAGTAACTTTAACAATCGACGGCAAAACAGTAACCGTACCCAAGGGTACGACCATTATGGAAGCAGCAAAAACCGTGGATATCCATATCCCCTCTCTTTGCTATCTGAAGGATATCAACGAAATCGCGGCGTGCCGTGTCTGCTGTGTAGAGGTAGAGGGCGAACGTGCCATGGTTACAGCATGCAACAACCGTGCAAGGGACGGCATGGTGGTACATACCAATTCCCCCAGAGCCAGAACCACACGCCGTACAAATGTACAGCTGATCCTTTCCCAGCATGACTGTCAATGTCCTACCTGTGTACGCAGCGGCAACTGTCAGCTACAGAATATCGCAAATGACTTAGGCTTGTTTGAAAGCCCCTTTGAAACACAGCTGCACAAGGGTATCCGCAGTGCATGGACAAAAACATTCCCTCTGTATCGTGATTTCAACAAGTGCATCAACTGTATGCGCTGTATCCAGATCTGCGAAAAGGTGCAGACACTGGGTATCTGGGATCTGGCAGGTACAGGCAGCCGCACCAGAATCGACGTTTCCGGTAACAGAGTCATCAAGGACTCCGAATGTGCGCTGTGCGGTCAGTGCATTACCCACTGTCCGACAGGCGGCTTAAGAGAACGTGACGACACCGCAAAGGTACGTCTGACCATGGCGGCAAAAGAAAAAATCACAGTGGTACAGGTTGCACCCGCAGTGCGTACCGCATGGGGCGAATATTTCGGTCTGAGCCGTGAAGAAGCGACTATGGAACGCATGGCGGCAATTCTGCGCCACATGGGCTTTGACTATATCTACGATACCAATTTCACTGCTGACCTGACCATCATGGAAGAAGGCAACGAATTCCTGCACAGACTGAAAAGCGGTGCACTGATTCGCTGGCCTATGTTCACAAGCTGCTGTCCCGGCTGGGTACGCTTCTTAAAGAGCCAGTATCCTGAGCTGACAAGCCAGCTTTCCACAGCAAAATCTCCTCAGCAGATGTTTGGTGCACTCTCCAAAACATGGCTTGCTGAAAAACTGGGTGTTGCACCCGAAAAAATCTGCTGTGTATCCATCATGCCCTGTGTAGCGAAAAAAGCAGAGGCAGAACTGCCCACCATGAAAGGCGAACACGGTCCCGATGTGGATATCGTACTGACTACAAGAGAACTGGTACGCATGATGCGTGCAGACAATATCGACCCCCGTACATTCGGCGAAGAAGCACTGGATTCCCCCATGGGCACACATACAGGTGCGGGTGTCATCTTCGGCACAACAGGTGGCGTTATGGAAGCGGCACTGCGTACAGCTTCTTTCGTACTGACAGGCGAAAACCCCGACCCCGATGCCTTTAAAGAAGTGCGTACAGAACCCGGCTTAAGAGAAGTGACTTACAACGTAAACGGCATTGATGTACGCTGTGCCGTTGTGAGCGGTCTGGGCAATGCCCGCAAGCTGATCGAACGCCTGAAAGAGGGCAAGGTACATTATCATTTCGTAGAAGTAATGTCCTGTCCCGGCGGCTGTGTCGGCGGCGGCGGTCAGCCCATTTCTATCTGCGATGAAGAACTGTATGGCGTAAGAGGCAAAAGACTGTATGATCTGGATGCAGAAAATCCTCTGCGCTTCTCCCATGAAAATCCAGAAGTACAGGCATTGTATGCAGAGTTCCTCGGCGAACCTCTGGGCGAACGCTCCCACCATCTGCTCCATACAGACCACAAGGCATGGGATATGCCAAAACAGTAAAAGACTTTGGGGGCGTTGCCCCCAATACCCCCAGCAGGGAAATCATTTCCCTGCACCCTTATATTATAAATTTTGTGCCGAAGGCAAATAAAAGTTTTTGGCTCGCTTTTTTCAAAAAGCGAGTGGGGTG
>CALASU010000202.1 GCA_937888765.1 uncultured Clostridia bacterium
AGATCCTATGGATCATTCTTTTTTCAGTTGTTCAACTTCATTTTACAATTAACGAAAAAAATGAAACTTTAATCTGCAGTAAAGAAGATATGAATTCTTTTAGCGTTGAATTTATTCGATTATTCGATGCAGCATTTGGTAAATCAGATAAAAACAATCGCATCTACGGTGCTAACAAGATGAATGATCTATTAACTGAAAAATCAATCAACTATTGTATAGAAGGAAAACCACAAAAAGGACCTTGGAAAGTCTGCCGCAAGCGAATAGAAATTGCCACACAAGAATTCGATAAAACTTCTGCTAATACAACACACAAACCAATACGGCAGAACAGAACAGAAAATACAGAATCTACAGTATCAGAACTAAAATCTCTTAAACCGATTCGTGGAGTTCAATCTGAAAAAGAGATTATTCAAAATAATGCTGAGCAGGATAAAAAATTTGTAAAAGAACTGCACCCTAAACTTATAGAATTTTTGAAACAGAATAATAGGAAAAGAATACTCAAGAAACCTCAAAAAAACAATAAATAAGAAAATTCCCCATTCCTTAACGGTGATATGTACCCCTCTACAGTTTTGTCCAGTAGAGAGGTACATATCATATTAGAGTGGCGATTTTTAATTTTATTCTTTTGCAGAATTACTCAAAATTTAACTCCTTTCAATAAAAACTGTCAAAATTCAATGAATATTCACTCCTCTTTGTGAAAAATAAATTTTCAAATATTTTTATGATCAGGTTAATCTTGTAACTCAAGCAAAGATTCATTATAATATAAACAAGGTTGCAGATACCATGTTCCCGGGCAAAGGGATTTTTTCTAATCAATGGCAAAAACGCTTAGCCCGTTAACATGGTAAATCGACCTGCCACCCTCTTTGGGTGGGAGGTCTTTTTTTGTCCTTTGGACAATCCGCAACCTCGCATAAACACTGGACTTCTGGAATATTCCTGCATGATATATCACCATGGACGGGGGCACTGGCGGCAATAGCCGACAGAATAAATGAAATTGCCCTTGATCGTGGTTGATCAGAAAAAATCCCTTTGCCCCGGAACATGGTGATATTTTGAATTGCTGCTTTGGGGAAATATTAAATTTCTAGGAAGCCTTGAAATCTAAGGCTTTTGATCTTTTCAATTCCCCAAAAATAGAGAAGATAAATCCCCAAAAAGTACCCCATTTCCTTTTTGGGAGTTGCTTTTGGGAAAATCGCTCTCTGCTTGTCAGTTTCCCAAAAACGCAGCATAAACCCCCAAAAACATTCCCAAATCTGTTTTTGGGAAACTGATTTTGGGAAATTAGCAGGATATTCCACTGATAAGGAGGATGTCTATGAGGAAAAAGAATTTCAAAGGACGATGTGAAAAGCGGATGATCGCTAAATGTGTTGATGTATGCCGTACCTATGATCCCATTCAGTATGCCTATGCGGATCTATTGGTAGCAGATGATTCCATATAGGAAATCAGATGCAACGTCCCCCTAGAGGATCTGGAGTATACCACAGACTTCGTCTGTGTCAAAGCTGACGGTGATCTGATAGTCAGAGAATGTGTCTACCGAAAGCATCTGACAAAGCCAATGACAATCAAGTTACTGGATACCTCAAGGGATTACTGGTTGAAGCATGGTGTAACAGATTGGGGGCTGGTCATTGATGCAGAAGTATGAATTGTTAAAATCAGATAGCAGTGTTATCCGAGTATTAGAAATAACACAGGATAAAACACTGATCATTGATTGTATCAAACGAACAATGCCTGTATGGATTGATTCTACGGTATTAGAGGATTATTTCCCCTGCCCTGCTGAAGATCTCTATGCTGCTACCGACTTTTCTGTTGCTAACATTGATTCTATGAACGCAAAGCAAAGGAAAACTATGTATGACAGATATACCCTGATCGCACCAGTACTGCCATTTATCGCTGATGATAAAATGAGATCTACTATTATCCGTACTATATCAAAGAATCATAAGGTATCAAAGCAGACAATCAGAAATCATCTATGCCTATATCTGGCTTATATGGATATTGCTGCTCTAGCACCTAAAACAAAATCCTCTGATAAATCACTGACACAGGATGAAAAGAACATGAGATGGGCATTAAATAAATTCTTCTATAATAGAAAGAAAAATTCCTTACATACAGCTTATACCATGATGCTGAAAGAAAAATACTGCAATCCTTCAGGAGAACTATCAGAAGAATATCCTACATTCTATCAGTTCAGATATTTCTATCGTAAAACCAGAAAACTACAGAATTACTATATCTCCCGTAATGGATTAACACATTATCAGAGAAATAACAGACCTCTTACCGGTAATGGCGTACAGCAATTTGCTCCTGCTGTTGGTACGGGTATGCTGGATGCTACGATCTGCGATATTTACCTTGTCAATGATACCGGTAGTATAGTTGGCAGACCTATTCTGACAGCTTGTATAGATGCCTACAGTAGTTTATGTTGTGGCTACTACTTATCATGGGAAGGCGGCGTATACAGTCTCAGAGGGCTATTATTAAATGTCATTACAGATAAAACAGAATGGTGTCAAAAATTCGGCATTTCATTACAAGATAACACATGGGACTGCAATAAACTCCCTGCTACTCTTGTGACTGATATGGGTACTGAATATACCTCAGAAAACTTTGAACAGATTTCAGAGCTAGGTGTAACAGTCGTGAATCTGCCACCCTATCGACCTGAATTAAAAGGAACAGTCGAAAAGTTCTTTGATCTGATACAAGAGAGTTATAAGAAACATCTAAAAGGAAAAGGCGTTATTGAACCAGACTATCAGGAACGTGGTGCGCACGATTATAGAAAAGATGCCTGTCTGACAATACAGGATTTTGAAAAAATCCTATTACATTGCATCATTTATTATAACTCTCAGCGGATCATAGAAAACTTCTCTTATACTGAGAATATGATTGCTGCTGAAGTAAAGCCTCATGCTTCTGCTATTTGGAATTGGGGTATCAAACAAATGGGTGCAAATCTGATCTCTGTTGATAAAATAGAACTGCTTTTAACGCTATTACCCAGAACTGTAGGTAAATTCAGCAGACACGGTTTGAAAGTCAATCAGTTACGGTATCATTGTGATGGGTTTGCAGAGCAGTATCTGCAGGGAAATACTGTTACTGTTGCCTATAATCCCGAAGATGTAAGTTATGTATGGTTATTGGAAAAAGGATGTTATACGAAATTCACATTGGTAGAATCCAGATTTCAGGGGAAAGATTTGATACTGGTACAGGAAATACGGACTACGCAGAAAACAATCATAAAGGATTCTCAAAAGGATACTATTCAAGCCCAAATTGATTTAGCCAAGCATATAGAAACGATTGCAGGAAATAGTAAAAGCTTTCTCGACGTAAATCTCAAAGATATATTCACTACAAGAAAAAAGGAACAGGATAAATGTCATCGAGATTATATGAAAGAAGGTGTTGATCGTGACTGATTTTCCTAACATGATTCATCTATTGCCCCCAATGAAATCAGGACAGGAATTGATAACAGCATTAGAGGTATTGCCAGAATATGATCCAGCAATCATCGCTGCCGATACCCCTACTCGCTTAATGGCATTATCAGACCTCTATCGGATCTATGTACCTTCTCAGATGTCTTTAGAAATCTACAGTAAACTATATCTTGCCTTATTACGTTCATTACAAAAGAAAGGAACAAAACTAGCAGTACAGCAACAATACCAGAATTTCAAAGCTATTAAACAGCAGGACTACACTGGTATCATCGGCGGTTCTGACAGTTTTACAATCATCGGTACATCTGGTATTGGTAAATCCAGTGCTATCAGCAGAGCTATTACTTTGATTACTGAAAATAAGATATTGGAGTTAGAAAACCCTTATTGTAAGATCATCCCCTGTATCTGTGTTCAGTGTCCCTTTGACTCCTCAGTAAAAGGATTACTGCTAGAGATTCTAAGAAAAGTAGATGAATCTATTGATACCAACTATTATCAGAATGCTGTTAGAGCCAGAAGCACTACTGATATGCTGATCGGTTCTGTCAGTCAGATAGCATTGAATCATATAGGATTACTGATCGTAGATGAAATCCAAAATGTAGTCAATAACAGGAATGGAAAGAGTTTAGTGGGTATGCTGACTCAGTTAATCAATAATAGCGGTATTTCTATCTGTATGGTCGGCACGCCAGAAAGCACCATTTTCTTTGAACAGGCAATGCAGCTTGCCCGAAGATCACTAGGATTGCAGTATAATCTGATGGAATACGGAGAACAATTTAGGCATTTCTGTGAGGTACTATTCTCCTATCAGTATGTAAGAAACAAAACCGAAATTACGGATGCTGTTATTGAATGGCTCTATGAACACAGTGGTGGTAACATCTCTATTGTCGTATCTCTAATCCATGATGCACAGGAAATTGCTATTTTAAATGGTATAGAGTATTTGAATCTGGAAGTGCTGAATGAAGCCTATACCAAACGTATTACCCTACTTCATGGATTCATTGACATCAAGAAGAAAAAGCAGACTTCTAAATTAAAAAAGAAAGCTACCATACCACAGTCAGTTTCTTCTAATAAAGCAATCGAAGATACCATTTCTATTGCTGCTTGTATCACTATTGCTAAAAAGGAAAACAGGGATATTGTAAGTCTATTAAAAGAAAGGATTCCAGTTACAGAGGTGGTAGTATGATCGGTTTCTTTCCCCCACTCTATCCTGACGAACTGCTTTATAGCCAACTTGCTCGATATTATATAAAGTCTGGCTATCTCTCCTATATCCATGCTGCTGAAGATTTATTTCAGCAAAGAACAACTAGACCCAATATGGAATTTATCACTGCACTGAATCCTACAACTCTTGAAATAGTCACAAAGGATAAACCTATAGAAACTATCATTCAGAAACACACCATGTTCCCCTACTATGGGCATTTCCTACCAAAAGAACGTAGAACAAAAGCATTTCAGGCATTGGTATCCATGCAAGGCAGTTATCATAACCTACTGCCAATACCGAAAAGGAGAAACAATATTGACAGGTATTTACGCTACTGTCCTCTATGTGCAGAGCAAGATCGAAATGCTTATGGCGAAACCTATTGGCACCGGATACATCAGCTAATCGGTATGACCGTCTGCCCTATTCATGGCTGTTACTTGATGAATAGTAATGTTGTTACCAATAGTAAAGCACCACCCATGTTAAAAACAGCAGAAGAATCTATACCATCGTCAGGAGAAATCCACTCTCCCGACAATGATATAGAACTTCAAATTGCTAAATATATGACAGAGGTTTTTCAAATGGATGTTGCTTTAGATTCTGATGTTTCTGTCGGGCAGTTCCTTCATTCTAAAATGCAGCATACGCCCTACTGCTCTACCCGTGGCGAACAGCGAAATATGCGGTTGTTGTATGCTGATTTCATGAGGTATTACAAATCGCTGCCCGATAGCTGGTTCACTGAAATGTGGCAGATAGAAAAGGTACTGACCGATGACAGAACAAACTTCTACGAAATATGCCTATTGGCTTTATTTCTAAATATTCCTGCATCTGAACTTGTAAATAGAACACTGCCAGAAAAATCAAAACAGCAGTTTTTTGATGAAGAAATCCACAGACTTCACAATCAGGGACTGAAATACCCAGAAATCGCCAAACGGTTAAATGCTTCTTATGATGTAGTAAAATCCATTGGCGAAGGTCGGTATGGTATGACTACCTCTCCATCAAAATTCCCCCACCAAAACGGTGTAAAATCCGAAAATTTGGATCAGATAGACGAGGATACATTACCTCTGATTTTGCCTGCTATTCAAAAATTGCATGGTGATGGGCAATCCCGACCTCGACGAATTACCATTGCTGCAATCGAAAAAACTCTGGGATTTTACAAGGGCAGAATCTCCCGTTATCTGCCGAAATGCAAGGCTGAAATCCTGAAATATACGGAATCTCAAGAACAGTATTGGGCTAGGAAGGTTGTCTGTGCTATCAAGCAGATCATCAAATCTGGCAGTACTCCTTCTTGGAGCAAAATCCATCAAATGACAAATATGCGTAAGAAAGACTTTGAATCCTGTATCCCCTATATTTCCGATTATGCAGAAGGACAGCTTCTAGGGCAAATATTAAGTTTACTAGAATAATTTAAAATGTTACAATACCAACTACAAATTGACATTGTATCGATATTAACACAAATAATACCCGGAGAGGCGAAAGGCTTCTCCGGATATCAATATTCAGATTATTTAGTTTAACGGCTACTCATCAAATACCACAATATTGAATAAGTGCATTAATACGTTTTAGACGCTGCCCTTTTGATCGCGTATTAGATTGCATACTCTCACGGTATGCTTTGACATTATTTACAAGTTCGTCAGAATTTCTTAAACAGTCATAAAAATCGTTAAGTTTAGGAGCTATAAAAGTAGTATCAATTTCTTTATTTATACAATAATATGATAAAGCAAAAAGCGCATAAAAGTGACTGACACCATTAATCTTATATTTTTCAAAATCAATATTTAATTCATTGAGATATCGGGTTGTTTTGATGAAAATATCTTTAATATTTGATTTTTTTTCTTCATCCAATTCCATAGCCCACTTTTTATAATATTCATCTAGTGTTTCCTTTTTCGAAGCATCCATTGGGGATTCTTCAAGAAGAAAGAAAATTAATTCAGAAACAAATTCTGCATCCTGCATACGATTAACTTTTATTTTCCCCAAATTATCCCAGTTAAGCTCTTCAACTAGTTCTTCTACTAGCTTAATAAGCTCCGTATTATAATATTTAGCCTTCCGCAACTCTTGTGATTCAAGAGGTTCTCCATTTCGATTAAGTCGATCAAAAACATTGTTAATTATATCAATATCACCAGTTTCAATATATTCAACAGATAAAATATATCTCCAAAATTGCATTTTAAATTCTTGAAGGCTTTTATCTAAGTCTTCAAATTTTTTTCCATTTAAGCGGCTATCACCGAATGCACCCACATCATAATCTGAGGGAAGTTCAATTTCGTTATTAATAAATCTTAAAATTGCATTTAAGAGTTGCTTGCCATCAATAACATTATACTTAGTAGCACCGGTTGCGGAATCAATTATTTGATGTAAAAAGATAGGTGGCATTGGATAATTTTTAAGAATAGAATCAATCAAAAATGATTGCTTATCCTCTGACCAAACATCCCCTCTACGTTGATATTCAGGATCAAAATCATACTTTTTTAACTGATAACGTTCATAAAACTCTGAAATTGTGATTTTAGTAGATTCACGATTCAACTTTGCATAACTCGACTTAGACATTAATTAAACCTCCGATCCATTCAGATGCAGAATATGTAATGTGTTTTGGTAAAACACAAGTGAGGACTGCACTAAGTGCTTTGGGTGGATATGGATTAACCATATAGGTATCAATATTTTTTGCACTAATTTTTGCGAGTAATGTATCAATTTCCTTTCTATCTACATGCCAATATGAAAGTCCAGAAATAATGCATTTATCATTTTCCGAGATATCAGCAACAAGGGTATCTACTAAACTTCGCAACTCATTCGCCCATTTATAAGTCAAACGAGAAGAATCTCCAGCAGGCGGGATTAGTGCATTGACCAAATAGTTTTTTTCCAACTCAGTATATTTAACTGAAAAATCACAGAGAGAAGCTTCATACATGTCAGTGCTTTTTCTAATCGAAAACATTGAAGAATCATTACTTTTAGTGTGTGCAAAACTAATAGATCCATGAGGTTTCAGTAAAACAATCTTCTGCTTATCATCTTCTAAACCACCTACACTAAAAGGAATATATTTAAGTTTAAGTAACCACTCCAAAAAAATATCATAGTTATATGTTATGATAATAATCTTTTCGTATTCAGTGCTAGTATATGCATTTTGAATTAACTTGAGCCATCCCCAATTTTCTAATTTAACAGATAATAAGTCGCGATCCTCCACTTGATTGTTGTATTGAATAAAAAGGTGTTTCAAATATACAACAAGTTCATAATATGCAGACAAATATATATTATCTTCTTGCGGAATAGAATCGATACTACTTAGCATATTTGCACAAGTAATAATATCTTCAATTAACTCTGTTGCAGCAATCTTATCCATATTGGGTCTTGCACCAAGGTTCCAAAGGCTGGGGCAATGTTTATAAGATAAAAAGCCTCGTTCATTGTTTCCATCAGGCCAAATAACAGTATCCCCTTTTGAAAAAAGGTTCGATAAGTCGATGTTGCTTTTCTCTTTATCAAGATGATTCAGTAAATCCATCGTTAAGCCATTCCCAAGAATTAGTATAAGTTTCTTCATTTGTTTCACTCCAGAAAAACTATTTCTATCTAATTTTATAAATAGAATAAATGCCCAAAAGTAATTTTAAAATAATCTTTATATATTATAACAAAAGTATGTATATTCATCAACACATTGACTTCTAGATTTGTAATTATTGCTTATCTGTTACATAATTCATAAGCAATTAATACAGAGTGTCTTGAAACATGATAACTGATAGTATATAATATTATTTTTGTGTTGCCAGTTTAGTCACTATAATAAAGGCAAAGGGCAAAGTCCTGAAAATCGACTTTGCCCTTCATAACTCATTTCATTATTTTACATCAATTTTTTCGCTTTACACAAACTTTGAAAATCTCTCTAGTATTAACAAAAGTATCGCACCTGCAGTTTAGCGGGTGCGATTTTTCTATTACTTATATTCACTTTCAAACAATTCCCATACAGAAAAAGCCTCTTGTGCAATTTCATCATAAGGCGGTGCTGTTACGCCTAAAGTTGTATTTCCCATATCAGAAAGTCTTAACTTGCATAGATTTACTCTGCCTATTTGTTTCCTTATATCTTCGTCCTTGCCAAGAAACCATGTTGCTTCAGCCATAAATAATTCAAAACTCATTCTCTCTATTTTTTCAATTATGTAGAAGTAAATATAATTAATCTCTATCCAAGCTTTACGAAGTGGATTTCCATATAAAGTATTTACTATTTGTTTTGAATAATCTCCAATCCCCATTCTCTCCCACTTTTTCTTTAGCAAATCATACAGTATCCAATTTTCTACACTACATCTTCCTTCAACGTTATCAAATTCCAAGTCCCAATTTCCATTATAATCAGGATCCATAAATGCAGGTAAGATTGACCGCCCATGAGCTGCTGCATTCCTTATGGCACACAGATCACTAATAAATCCTATGCATTCTTTCATTTTTTGCAAAACATCTGGAATGTTATTTTTCTTAGAATAAACATCATAGAAAATAGTTATAAGCTCTGACAGCTCATTTAGCTCTAATTGTTCCATAAAATCCAACAATGGAACTGCCTTCTCATCCGTTAAGTAGTCAAACTCATCTGATGTAATTCTATATCTTCTTTTATCTCTCGCACGCTTAATCAATTTCGTAATTTTAGGTTTCTTGGATGCCCATTCTAATATTACTTCTGCTCCCACATCTTGTCCGTCATCAGAAATCCTTATTCTGTTGAAATATGTTTTATAAGCATTTTCTATGCCTGTAATCCATGACAAAATATTTTTTCTAAACTCAATATCTATTCTATCTATTACAAAAAGCAAACCAATTTTAAACTTAGCATTAATATTCTCGTAATCAATATGCTTTCCATCTTGCATTTTAATAGTTTCTTTTTGAGTAAATATTCCCGGAGATAAGTATTCTAACATCCTCGGCTGAAAATTCTCACATTCAAGCCAATCAGCAAACTTCTTATCATCTAATACAGGATAATAGAAATTGTATTCACCTAACCTTTTTCTAATATTTTGAATGGCATTATTCTCAATAATTCGTTCTTGATATTTCCATTCATTTCCTATAAAACTAATATTAGTGGCTTCCTTAATATCTCTGTCTCTTACTCCTTGACTTTGGCTTAAAGTAAACTCAATCTCCTCTGTGTATTTGATATATTGTTTTCCGTCTTTTTCTTCCAACATATAGTTTTCTATTCTAAATGGTATCCATTCATTTTCAACTTTGAATGCGTTTGTATTAATTATTCCGTAATTATTCTTCAAATCAAGTATTCTTCCTCTAGGCATATCTTTTCCTCTCCTTTACAACAGCATTTCTGCTTCCTAACGAATGGGCGTTTACCCTAATTTAATAATATTTTCTTACGGTTAATTGTAAAATGAAATTGAACAACTGAAAAAAGAAAGATCCATAGGACCT
>CALASU010000203.1 GCA_937888765.1 uncultured Clostridia bacterium
CCAGTTCATCAATGAAGGTATTGATATCCTTGAACTGACGGTATACAGATGCAAACCGCACATATGCCACTTCATCCAGCTCTTTCAGTCTGTCCATGACCATATTGCCCAGTGCCTTGCTTTCCACTTCTCTGTCACCGCTGCTCATCAGTACATTTTCAATATCATCTACCAACCCTTCGATCTGCTGTACCGTTACAGGGCGTTTGTTGCAGGATTTCATAATCCCACCAATCATTTTATTTTTGTCAAAGATTTCCCTTGTCCCGTCTCGTTTGATGACCGTAATGGGGATCATGTCAATTCTTTCGTATGTTGTAAAGCGTTTCCCGCAGCTATCACACAGACGGCGGCGACGAATGACGGAATTATCATCCTGCCCACGGGAATCAATTACTTTTGTATCATTATAATTACAAAAAGGACATTTCAAAATGTGTTCCTCCTTTATTTAGATTGTACTACTTTCAGTATAAAGGAGATTTCGGCGTGGGTCAATCCCTATCCATCTGCAGCAGTTCGTCAGCATCCGCTTCGATCAGGATGATATCGTCCCCTATCCGCTTGATACACCGCCACGGCACAAAAAAAGCCCTTTCCTTCCCAAAAAAATTCCATTTGGTATCTTCCGGTATGATGATTGTGCAGATTTTTCCTGTCTGGATATCTATTTCCAGATCACAGATGCACCCCAGACGCCTGCCATCACATACATTGATGACTTCTTTTTCCTGCAAAGCCGAAAAGCGTTCCCATTTCATTTTTTTCCATCCCCTGACATGAAATTCTCCTTTTATTCTATGCCCTAAAGGATTGTCAGCCTTACTTTTATGCATCTTTTATAGAAATTTACTTTTTCTGTAAATTCACTTGACGCACCAGCGCATATCTCCTACAATATATATTGCGTTTAAAAACTAAAAAAACTAGATATTGTGGTTTTTGTCTTTTTTTGACACAAGCACGCAAATGCTGATAAAATCAGCCTTTTCCCGCAATCACAATACAAAGAGGGGGTTTTTTTATGATCACAACCATTACCAAAAGAGATGGCCGCAAGGCACACTTTGATCTGAATAAAATCGCAAATGCCATCGAAAAGGCATTCCGTGATACATCCGAAGAAAATGATTATAACCTGTGCCTGCATCTGGCGCAGGAAGTTTCCGATCATTTTGAAAAAAAAGGGGTTTCCACACCCAGCGTAGAGCAGATTCAGGATGATGTGGAAAGCGTTCTGATGGCACACGGCTATGCCCGTACTGCAAAATCCTATATCCTGTATCGTGCAGAACGTACACGCATCAGAAATATGAATGACCGACTGATGAAAACCTTCGAGGATATTACATATAAAGATGCAACAGACAGTGATATCAAAAGAGAAAACGCCAATATCGACGGTAACACTGCAATGGGCTCTATGCTGAAATACGGCTCTGAGGGCGCAAAGCATTTCTATGAAAGCTATGTACTGAACCCTGCGCACTCCGAAGCACACAGAGACGGCGACATTCATATCCACGATCTTGATTTCTATACACTGACAACCACATGCTGTCAGATTGACCTCTTAAAACTGTTCAACGGAGGCTTTTCCACAGGTCATGGCGTACTGAGAGAACCCAATGATATTGCAAGCTATGCTTCTCTTGCCTGCATTGCTATTCAGTCCAATCAGAACGACCA
>CALASU010000204.1 GCA_937888765.1 uncultured Clostridia bacterium
TTCGGTCAAGCCTTTTCAAAGGCTTGTGGGGTGCAGGGGCAAAGCCCCGCATTCTGCCTCAAGCGTTTTTTTGAAGGGGTTTGGGGAAACTTTTTTCAAGAAAAAAAGTTTCCTCAAGGTCTTATACACCTGCAATATCCAGACCTCTCACCAGCACAGAGGGCGAGCCTGTCCCGCCGGAACCGAAATACAGATCATCCGCCAGAGCCTCCACCGCTTCCAGTAAACGGTAGAAATTCCCTGCAACCGTAATCTGCTCCACAGCCTGCCCCTGTCTGCCGTTCTCAATACGAAAGCCATCCGCAGACAGTGAGAAATCACCAGAAACGGCATTTGTGCCTGCGTGCAATCCCATAAAGCCTGTAATAAACAGCCCATTCCCCATCTGTGCAAACAGTTCTTCCTGCGTTTGCATTCCTTTTTCCAGATAGAAATTGGTACACGCCGTTTTGACAGAGCCTGTCAGCCCTGCTTTAAAGCCATTGCCTGTGGATGTCACACCATCTTTTTTCGCAGATTTCCGATTATACAACAGGGTTTTCAAGATGCCCTTTTCAATGACAGCTTTATTTTTGCCGGAAACGCCCTCACTGTCAAAAGGGCTCGAAGCGTAACCGCCCGCAAGCAGGGCATCGTCCCGCAGTGTAACCGCATCAGAAGCAATTTTCTGCCCAGTTTTATCCTGCAATAAGGAAAATCCCTTCTGCACATTTTCACCGAAGAATACGCCGCTGAACGCCCCCAGAAGCGATACCATTGCCCTGCCGTCCAGTACTACATCATAGCTGCCGCTGGGTACGGATGCCGCTCCCAGATGTGCCGCCGTACGTCTTGCCGCTTCTCTGCCCGTTGCTTCGGGGTCAAAGCCGTTCCAGTTCTGATCTTTCCAGAAAAACGAGCCTGTTTTTGTTTCGCCGCCCTTTCTGGCAATAGCAGAAACATAGGCTGTTGCAAAATTCTTTGCATAGGAAACAGCAAGCCCTTTTGTGTTTCTGATTGCCACTTCCGCAAGCCCTGTGCCCAATGCACAGTAATCCAGAGAAGCCACCTCTTCCGCACCTGCCAGTGCCGCCTGTTCCATACGTTTTGCCGCATCAATCTTTTCCTGCGGCTGTAAGGCTTCCAATTCTGCGTTTACGCCCGCAAGTACAGGATAAGATTCCTCCCCTGCATACAGTTCTTCCATATCCTCACAGGAAAGCAGAGCCGCATTCTCCTTTGCTTCGTTTACCAGAAAGGGAATTGCATCCGCTGTCAGCTGTTCCGTATAGGCATAGCCTGTCCGTCCGTTCCAGTTACCGCGGAACGAAATCCCCTCCTCTTTACTGTTTTCATAGCTGGCCACCTCGCCCTCCATGATAACAATTTCAAAGCTCTTACCGCCTCTGTAAAATACCTCACATTCCTGAAAGCCCGCTTCTGTACCATAGGCAAGCACCTGTTCCAGAAATTCCGTTTTCTTTTCATCCATACTGCTTACCCCCTTCCGCCGACTGTCATACTGCTGACACGAATCATGGGCTGTCCCACATCTGTCGGCACAGAGCCGCTCTTACTGCCGCACATTCCCTGTGCCCGTTTCAGATTGTTGCCGACCATATCTATTTTCTGCAACACCTCAGCACCCTTGCCGATCAGCGTTGCCCCTCTGACAGGCTCTGCGATCTTACCATTGCGGATCATATACCCCTCCCGTACCGCAAAGTTAAAGGAGCCTGTGGCAGGGTCTACACTGCCGCCGCCCATCTGCTTTGCATACAGCCCGTATTCGGTATTGGCAATGATTTCTTCGGGTGTACTGTATCCGTTGGCAATAAAGGTATTTGTCATACGGCTGGTAGGGGCATAGCGGTAATCCTGACGGCGTGCAGAGCCTGTGATTGCCGCTCCCATGCGTCTGCCGTTCAGTCGGTCTACCAGATAGGATTTCAGAATCCCGTTTTCGATCAGGATATTCTTTGCTGTCGGTGTGCCCTCATCATCCATATTGGCAGAGCCCCAGCCATTGGGAATCGTGCCGTCATCTACCGCCGTTACCAGAGGGGAAGCAATCTGCTGTCCCATTTTCCCCGCAAACACAGAGGCATTTCTTGCCACCGCTGTTGCTTCCAGTCCATGCCCGCAGGCTTCATGGAAGATAACCCCGCCAAAGCCATTATCAATCACAACAGGCATCTGTCCCGCAGGGCAGGGCTTTGCGCCAAGCATCGTTACGGCGATTCTTGCCGCTTCCCTTGCCGTTTCTTCCACATTCACACGCTCAAACAGCTCAAACCCTTCAGAGCCGCCGGGGGCAAACTGTCCGCTCTGTTTTTCATTCGCCGAGCTTGCCACGGCTTCTATTGTAAAACGGCTTCTGGTTCTGTCCTCTTCACCCCAGATCCCCTCTGTATTCGCTACCAGAACGTGCTTCATCACTTCCAGATAGCCCGCCCGTGTCTGTGTAATCAGAGTATTGTAGTTTTTTGCCGCTTCCGCCGCCAGACGCAGCTGTTCAGCTTTTTCTGCTTTCACAACCGTATTCGGCAGAATCCGAATCGGGTTAATACATCTTTCTGCCATTTTCCGCCAGCCCCTGCGCTGATAGATACGTTCGCCTTTCAAAGCCGCCGCACCCTCTCTGGCAATGCGGATTAGATTCTCCTCAGAAAGATCATTCGTGAAGCCATAGATCGCCTGATTTCCGAAAAACAGACGCACCCCTGCGCCGTAATCCATACCGCCCAGAGCCATTTCTACCCTGCCGTTTACCATTGAAATCGTACTGCGATTGGTACGCTCTGTATACAGCTCCGCAAAATCTGCACCGCTTTCCAGTGCCGCTGTCAGTATATTTTCCACTGCTGTCTTTTTCAGCATCCTTTTTCACTTCCCCTGTATTTTTTCTTCTGTTTTCTCCAGATACAGACTGACCGCCTCCAGATAGTGCAGAAGGCTTCCTGTCTGTTCAATTTTATACATTTCTTCAAAGGCAGAAAGGGGGATGGATTTCCGCCCGCCTTTCGCCGCCGCTTCCCAGTATTCTTTCAGTGTTTCAAACGGCAGTAAATAATATACATCCGCCGCTGAAAAATGCACCAGCAAAAAGGAAAGCCCTCTCTGCTGCTGAAATTCATCCATAAATGCTATCTGGTGTTCATGGATATTCTGCAGAGGCAGACTCTTTCCTGCCGTTTCCTTGGCATCGAATGCAATCGGAACGCCCTGTGCCACACCGATGTAATCGACCGTAGACTGCTTCTCAAAATACGCCAGTGTGATCGTTCTGCTTTCGCTGTCCATCTGCACAGGCGTAATGGGCGTAGGGATTTTCTGCAGCAAAGCCAGCTTCGACTGCCGATATCGTTCATTTGTAAAGTTAATCAGTTCTTCAAATGCACTGCCCCGCAGTCCTCTGGAATTCCATGCCATTGTTTTTTCCTCCGTTTGCTTTCATACGTTACCATTTTAACACAATCTTTATTGCTTTGCCAACTGACCGACAGAAACAAAGGTAATTCCTGCCGCTTCCAGTTCGGGAATCAGCTGTAAAATCGCTTCTGCCGTAATCCTGCCGCCCTCCGGTCCAACGTGCCCAATCGCAACGGCTTCGCCTTTCTCCAGAGCCACCTCAGCCGCTTTTCTGAGGTTCTTCTTTACCTGCTCCATAGAATCCGTGCTATCAAGAAATGTATCCCGCCCCAGAAAAACCACACCTTTCTCTTGTGCCGCAGTTTTTCCAACGCTTTTCGGTGTTGTCATGCTGTCTACAAAAATAGCGTCCTTTTCCTTAATAATATCCAGCACTGCCGAAAGACTGCGTTTATCTTCCATGATCGCAGAGCCCATGTGGTTATTCAGCCCCACTGCATCGGGCAGTATCAAAAAGGCTTCTCTTGTCCGCTCGTGAATCTCCTCATCGCTCATACTGCGGAAAATCCCCTTTTCTCCGACCCATTCCTTTTTCCCCGTCAAAGACTCCATCGGCATATGTATGAAGATTTCCTTGCCCGCCTGCCGCACCGCTTCGGCATCTGCTTCTGTGCAGGAAGAAAACGGCATGACCGCCGCCGTAAACGGAATCGGCAGGGCAAGCATTTCCTTCGTTCCCTCTCCGCAATAGCCGAAATCGTCAATCAGAATCGCAAGCTCTCCCCGCTTTTCTCCGCTGACAGGCAATGTCTTTTCCTGTAAATTCGCCGCTGTTCTGCCGCCAAGAAAACAAAGTCCGAATAAAAATAAATAGCAAAGCCCCTTCTTCCAGTTTCGTTTCATAAAAATGCCCCCTCTCCCCTATACCATATCTCCTATTTTTGTCCAATATTCAGACTTTTGCACAAAAAAAGAATCTTGCCGAACAAGATTCTCTGTTTGCGCCGAAGGCAAATAAAAGTTTCGGTCAAGCCTTTTCAAAGGCTTG
>CALASU010000205.1 GCA_937888765.1 uncultured Clostridia bacterium
GCTTAGCAGACAGAATCACTCATTTTAATTTGCACTAAATCTTGACATAGGACCACAGAAAATCCTCCAGACTACTGCCATATTCTTCTAAAAACTGTCTATTTGCATGAAATACGGATACTTCCAGGCTCCATACCACTTCACGATAATTCTTGAGCAACAATTCTGTATTATGGAATGCCACATCTTCTATTTGGCTCTCATACTTTTTCCTCATAGTTTCTTCCCCTTTCTTCCAAGTTCATACCGCAGTCCCTTATCGTTCATCCATCTTCCATGCTTTCTACAGCGATCTGAAAATGCCATTCCTTACCACTAAGCTCTACAGTTAATATGTAATACTTAATATATTCCTTGCAGTCTGAAGATAACGTAGATAACTTATATACAGCAGCCTTATCAAGAAACTCCGAAAAGCCTGTTTCTATCAGCTTTTCACGCACTTTTTGTACCAACTGCATACTGATCCATTTTGAACCAATACTTTCCTTTTCTGAACCAGCAGAATTTGCACTGACAAGCTCCTCTGTTGTGAAAACCATAAAAGAGCTTTTCTGCCCGGTCTGGATACGCTCTGCTGTTTCAAATACTGTCACTACATCATTTCGATCAATATAGACTTCCTCTACATCAAACATTGTCTGCATATACTTCTTTGTATAGATGACAGAGCCGGAAGCTCCGGTAAAGTGGATCACATCAATAAAATCCATTTCTTCTAATCTTTTCAGTACACGGTATACTGTTGTACGGGACACACCCCAACACTTTGCCATCTCTGAATTGCTGATCAGTGCTGATTCCCGCATACCTCTGAAATAGACAATGGGACCAATGTGAGAGCCCTTGACCTCCAGATCATTCAGAATCGTGTTCAGCCAAATATCCATCAAAATATCTGCTTCAGAGCATTTACAGTCGTCCACCAACTTCAGTGCATTTGCAATCGAAAAGAAGAAAAAGCCCGTTTCCTTCTGGCAAGGTGCGTTATATTCCAATATCAGATTGCTCTCTTTCCATCCCTTGATCTTAAAATTGACAATCTTCCCATTCTGATGCAGTTTATAGGCAATCAAGCCCTTTTCTGTCAAACTGTCCAATGTTGCCAATACCTGCTTCTGATTTTTCAGACGAAACCATTCCTGTATTTCGCTCATTCTACAGATCCAATGTCCCGGATAAACCGTAAAGTGATCTGATGCAATCCGAATATAAGATGTTCTGAAATTGGCGTAAGAGTAAAGAATGACATAAAAAAAGAGATAAGAATTCCCTTTTGTTTTCAGGTTCTTATCCCGCATCAGCTCTCTTATGAAGCTCCTGTAAATCCTACAATGTCGAAAATTCAGAAGCTATTTGATTTCCAGTTTATAGCTCATACACATCCTCCTCATGTAAAAATATTTTGTAACAGAGCCTCTTGTATCCATTTTGCAAATAAATTTAATGACTGGCCGCTAACAAAATGATTCACTGTAATGCTCCAAAAGTTCTGTACTTTCACTGTCGTTTACAATAAGCGTGGTGCTATGTATCCCGTATCGAAAAAAAGGCACTGAAAAAACTCTTTGCCGCATTACAGGAATCCTAAAAAAACAGGGTAAAATACCCTGTATACATACTCTTTTTATACTCTTTTTATATTCTTTTTTCCTCTTTTTTTCATAAAAAAAGCAGGTCTGCCACAGACCCACTTTCTTTTTCATCTGAAAATCCATTCTTAACCATACAAACATCATTTTTAACAGTTTCAAAGTCCTTTAGAATTTCCATTTAATTAAAATTCACTCCTTTTCCTGTTTATATACTCCTCTATCACTGCGTTATTACAATCTATTTCAATTTCTCCTGCAAAATTTTTTGCATATACGAATACAGTATAATCCCCTTTCATCATCCTGACTTTCGTTGTACCATCAGATAATACTTCTTCCTGAATTTCACCCGTTTTTTTATCCTCAAGCAAAAGCATGATTTCTCCATATCGAACTACCGATCTGACGTTCATATACGTTCTATCAGATACTTCTATAGAAATAAGCCCTTTGGTTCCATTCAGTGCCCGAAAAGAACAAAAACAGGTATTCGTATCTTCTATTTTTACCGAAGAAAGAAACGCATCATACTCATCTCTCGCAGTCATCAAAAGCTGTTTCGCATCAACAGGATTGCTATTGGTTTCTTCTTTATAGCCTTTAGATACAATTAACAGTATGATCAATAGAATGATATAAAATATTCCAGTGAGCAGAGTTTTTACGTTCGTTGTTCTCATAAAAATCTTCCCCTATTTTACATCGCTTCTTTTTAATTTTCTTCTGCACTTGCCATATCGTCCATCTCTTTTTTAATACATTCTTCTGCAGAATCCATTTTATTCTCCTCTGAAATCCATTTTCTTATTTTCTATCCATAGGTTTCTCTTTTATCTCATCGGATGCTGAATGATGCCCCACGCCATGCATTTGCCGCCATGTTCCAATGGAATCTCTCTGGTAACCACAGCATAACCGTCACGAAATGGTTCTGCATAATGATCAAAGGTGTCAGAAATCCTTTGCACCCCATCTTCATCCACATAAAACTTCTTTCCTGTTTCAGAAACCGCAGCCAAGCCCTCAGAAAGATCTCTTCTAATTTTTGCCGTCCGTTCCGAAATTTCACCGGTTTTATCAAAAAATCTGCCGCCGGTCATATCATCACCGCTACCCCAACCAGAAAACGGCACCATAAAAAGGATTTCATCGGTATCCTGCAAATTGATCAATTCCCTGCCTTCTGCAATCAATTTCAATTTTTTGCCTTCTTTGTTGATGAGCCATGTTCGCAGACCTTCTGCTTCTCTGGCAAAAGCTGTACCATCTGCGAAATCTGTAACCCATGCATATTGCGCGGGAATCACTTCTATACCGTTTCGGTCAACAAATCCCCATCCGTCTTTCGTTTTGACCGCCGCTAATCCTTCAGAAAAAGCAGCTGCATCTGAATAAATCGGTGAAATAACCATTTCTCCTTCGGAATTGATATAGCCCCATTCCGAAATCACTTCATACTTGTCCCCTGTTAACAGATATTCATATCTGACACAGACCGCCGCCATACCTTCAGAAAAATTGTGTGCCCGTTCATAAATATTCGGAATGACCATTTCGCCCTGTTCATTCAGATAGCCAAAAAGATTTTCCGCTCCCTTTGCCAGTATCAGACCATCAAAATATTTTCCTGCAATTTCATAAGAGGAAGAAAACAACTCTTTTCCGCTGTAATCAATCACCCGATTCAGCGTTTCCCGCCGTCCATCCAGCAGGATCATGCCATTTTTCACATCTTTCATATCCAGAATCTCTTTCTCATCAAAAGAGGCGATTTCCTTCCCTGTGCTATCCATTAGGATATAGATACTATCTTCCCCCATTCGTGTATATTTCTCGCCATAAAATATCCCGCCGCCAAGATTTTTAATCCAATTATATTCACCACTCAGTGGCAGCGTATATTCTGCGGCTTTTCCCTTACCAGTCAGCAGGGGCGGTTCGGCAGAATCTTCCTCTTTCTGCACACGGATAGTAACGGTTTTCGTTGCTGCATCCCAAAGAATATCCTGCTCCGTAATCCGATATCCGCAAGCATTCAGCAAAGGCTGCCAATTTCGCAAGGGCAGGAAAGTACGCCCGTTTCTGACTTCCATTTCTCCTGTGAATGGAATTTCCTCTCCATTTACCATAATACGTCTGTTTTCCAGATCAACTGCTACCACATATGTTCCGATCTGTACCCAAGCCAACTTTTCCGCCTGTTCCCAGTGCATTTCATCCCCTTCAATAGCAGTAAGAAATCCTCGCAGCGGCAGCATCATTCGACCATCCTTGAGATAACTCGCCGCACCCATAAAAATCGGTTTTTCTCCCGTTTTGATCAAATGAGAACTGTCTGCCTGCAAGTACCAAAGATTACTATATAACAGCTCATTGCTATCCTGTCCATAAACAGGTATAGTACCCAATGCCAACATAGCCGACAATGCCATGCACACTTTCTTTTTCATCTTCTTCAGCCCCATCCTTTACTCTCTATATATCGACACTTGCTATATTCCCCAATCTGGATATATCTTCCTTTCCATACCGTTCCGCAAAGGGTACAAATCCACCCTTCATCAAGCATAGAGGTCAACTTTCTTAAGAAGTTCAATACGCTCTAAGTTTTGTACTTCTTCAATCGACTGGCATTTGTCGAACTTTTTCTCAAAGATTTCCTCCTCTTTCTCTTTCTCAACTACTGATTGATAAGTGTCGGGATAGTTGGAGCGGAGAAACGCCGCTTCGCCCGCATCTAATTTTGCTCCTGCGTATACTTTTTGCATGATCTCACGCAGTTTTTTGGTCCTCTCGGCATCCGCTTTTTCTCCCTCGGGATCAATTTTTACGGAAACCACCCCATTTGCAGAAGTTTCCTGGACTTTTCTTTTGCCATCCTTCGTAAATCCATAAAATTGATTTTTTCTCACTTGTGCTTATAAAAAACTTGATCTTAATCCAATAGAGTGAATATCCATAGTATCCTCCCCTTTTCAAACATTGTCGATTTGCAGTATACCACTATTCTTTATATCGTAAGATTATGAGAAAAATTAATGTTCTTATCACAAAACAATCATTTTTGACTATGACAAATAGTATATTTATTCCGGCTTTTCTTCCAATATAAAAACATTTTCACTGGTAAATATAAAGCCGCCTTTGAAATCTATCCCTGTCAGAAAACATTCAAACTCCCCTTCCGGCAATAGGATTTCCTTTTGTGTTTCATCCAGAACAACTAAAATGATCTCTTTGGTCTCCGTATGCTCTAACATCAAACGCGCTTCGCCTTTCTTTACCTTCCCCTGAAAATTCAGTTTTGCCCTATCTTTTGCTTCTAAAGAAAACAGACGGGTATTTCCCCACAACTTACTCCATGTAGAATATTCCACATCTTTATTGTCCATAATCTTTAGCATAGAACTGCCGCCGACATGTTCTCCACGATGTTCCCTCAAGATCACTGCAGCCGGTGCATCATAAAACGAATTTCCTGCCCTTTTCTCTATTTCTCCATCAATTACCAGCCAAAGCGAGCCTAGCCATGCCAGAAAACCCAGCAATTTAAAAAGCTTTTTCTTCAATTATGTTTCTTCATCTGATTTTCAGTATATAATTTAGGCGATTCTTCTCCTTCCGGAAGAAAAAACACACCGCCCCTGCTTCTCAACTCTCCCTTTTCCATTTCTTTGTTACAGCACGGACATTTCATACAGATACCCCCTTATCCATTTTTATTTTTCCAGAAGAACCTCTGTTACTTCCACAGAAATATCACTAAAGAAAGACTTAATCTCATCCGCAGAATCACAGGTAAATCTATCATACAGCACAAAAACGCCGTTTGCGGAAACGGTCTGATCCTCTCCGACGATAAAAGTGACTGCAACAGGAGCAGCGTTGTCATAGGTATAGAGATAGATGCTATTAGCATCTGCATTTTCATTGATAAATGTCTTCCCAACAGTACACACACTGGCAGCGGCTAAGTTTTCAACACCACCCATTGCCGTTACCTGTGTCATCAGAGCACTAAGGGTTCTCTGCATCAGAAACTCTTTCAATTCTTCAGAAGCACTCGTCATATCATTGAACTCTGTCATTCCTGCCAGCGTTTCCTCTGTAATAGAAATCTCATAAACAGCTTTCGGTACAGAATAATCAGCAGTACCTAATTGTTTCACAATTTCTTTGATTTCTCCGTTTCCAGTGTGAAATTCGACATATTCCTCAGTCTGCGTCATTTCAGACATCAGTTGTACAACCTCTATCCCCTGAGCATACAATGATTTTGTTTCCGTATTGCCTTTAGTATTACCACAAGCAGAAAAACTGAGCACAAGCACCAGGGCAACAATACTTACTAAACCAATCAAGATCGTTTTTTTCATTTTACTCACCTCGTAATCCATCAATATATTCTTCAATATCCTCGCTGTAAAAATAAGTTGCTCTGAAACTATCAATGATACTCTTATCATCACTGAAGATCATTGTCATAGAGCTATCCCAGGGCACGATTTCAATCCTTGCCAAAGGGTGCTGCATAGAAATCGGTCTGCTCCAGAAGCCCTCATACTCTTCTGCAAACGGCAGATCATATTTTAAAATATCCGAAAGTGCCACCGATTTATCAAAGGCAGACAAAACCGCCCATATCCATTGAAAATCTTCCTCCGTCACAAGCTCAGTCAGATCCTCACCGGTAATCCAACAGTATTCCTTCTGAAGCATAGCATCGGTATGCGGATCTTTCGGATAGCAGATGCAGTCTGTAATCAGCCAGTTATATTCCCTCTGCCTGTTATCAATAGCATCAAACAGCTTTTTCAGATATGTATAATATTGCTCTCCTTTTCTGTCCACTGCACCATAGACCTTCTTTGAAACAGGTATCATGATCAATCGTTTTTTCATATTGCATCCTCCGCGTATATAATACTTTTCTTAGGGGATAAAGTACGCTACCAGGCTTTCAAACATCTCTAAGATACCGCCAAAATCTGCATCTCCTGTTGGTAAGTAATATTCATTCCCGATCTGCAGATAGGTTTCGTGCACAAATACGATGATTTCTTCTCCATTCGGCACTTTTTCTTTCGGATTGAATGTAATACGGTAAATCCAATCTTCAGGACTATCTGCCGGTGTCATCGGGACTTCCTGCAATTCCAATTCAGCCATAGAAGAAAGTAATTCTATCTCACTTTCTACTATAACAGATTTACCGTCAGCAGTTTCAAGTTTTGCAGCAACCGCTTCGCTGATCCTGACCATATCAGCAGTATACTCATGTGTACCGCTATTCCTCTCTATATAGTTGTCAATATAGCTGTCGCCGAAGATAAGCACAATCGCCATAAGCATTGCAGCAAGCTGTTTTTTCTTCCCTTGTGCATCCTTCGATTTCCAGATGAGCGTGGCTGCTATCATGCAGGCAAGCATTAGACTGCCGTAGATCAGACGTGCAAGATCAGAAAAATCTAAAAAACCACCGCTGCTGACCGTAATCGCTCCCACAAAAAAGCTTGCTGCAATCACATAGAAAACCGAGCTGATGATTTTGCGAAAATCCTTTTTCATCCTTACCACCTCCTGAAATCAAAATAAGACTCGCTCCTTCCCCAGATCATTATTTATAAAATATCAAATAGAATAAAGCCCACTGTATTGATCGCAAAATTCGCAAACATATGAACAAACCAGGAAGGATAAATCGTATCACTTGATTCATTCAAGTAATTAAAGATACACCCACCTGCGATCAGACCACATAACAGCAATACCAATGCTCCAAAATGGAACATGCTGACCAGCATCCCTATATGGTACAGTGCAAACACAGAAGAACTAAACATGATATGTACCCAGTTTTCTGGACACATAAATATTAACCTAGGCACACATGGAT
>CALASU010000206.1 GCA_937888765.1 uncultured Clostridia bacterium
ACCCGGGACACCTGGATTAAAAGTCCAGTGCTCTACCGACTGAGCTAATGACCCGCAAGGGGTGTTTCAAAAAATCTGGAAGAGAGAAGAGATCTCACTTCCGAAATGAGTCATCCGGGACTCGAACCCGGGACACCTGGATTAAAAGTCCAGTGCTCTACCGACTGAGCTAATGACCCGTAACAACAAGGAATATTATATGGCAACAAACGGCAAATGTCAACATGTTTTTCTGTACTTTTTTAAATACAACTTTTTTATCAAAAAGTATGGCTTTTTTTATACTGAATGATACAATTAAAAATTAGAGTATAATCAAAAAATACTGAAAAAGTAGTATCTTTATTATTTGATTTGGATTTGCAAAAGCGAATGCTTTTGCGTATAAGGGTGCAGGGGAATTATTTCCCTGTTGGGAGTTTGAGGGCAGTGCCCTCAAGAAAAACGCCCTCAGAAAAAGGAGGTATTTTAAATGGAACAGTTTACCGTTTTGGTTTGTGACGATGATAAAAGTATTGTAGATGCGATTGAGATTTATTTAAAGCAGGAAAATTATAACGTAGTAAAAGCATATAACGGGTTGGAAGCATTGAAGGCTCTGGAAGAAAATGAAGTGCACCTGATCCTTCTGGATGTGATGATGCCGCAGATGGACGGGCTGCACGCTACCATGAAGATCAGAGAAACATTGAATATTCCCATCATCATTCTTTCTGCAAAGTCTGAAGATACAGATAAGATTCTTGGTCTGAACTTCGGGGCAGATGATTATATTACAAAGCCCTTTAATCCACTGGAGCTGATGGCTCGTGTAAAAAGCCAGATGCGCCGCTATACCTCTTTAGGCAGTATTGCCGAAAAGAGCAATATCATTCGCATCGGCGGCATTGAACTGGATAAAGATGCAAAACAGGTTACAGTAGAAGGAAAACCCATTAAGCTGACAGCAACGGAATATGGTATTTTACAGCTTCTGATGGAACATCCCGGCAAGGTGTTTTCTATTGACCAGATTTATGAGAATGTATGGAATGAAACCTCTTTTGCGCCGGAAAATACAGTTTCCGTACATATCCGTCGTATCCGTGAAAAAATCGAGATCAATCCCAAAGATCCCAAATATCTGAAGGTGGTGTGGGGCATTGGCTACAAAATCGAAAAAATCTAAAAAATATCTGAAACGCTGGAAAGTATTGGCAGTACTGCTGTTTTTTATCTGTGCCGCACTGCTTTTCTTCTGCGGGGTCGTGACGATCAATATTTCCAAAAACTGGCATATGGATGTCATTACGGCAGATACGGTTTATGATACCAGAGAATTTTCAGAGCAGTTCGATGCTATGCTGGAAGCGGCTGCACTGGCGGAAATCCATTATCGGAACGAAGAGAGGATACTGAACGGCGAAGCCGTGGATCGGAAAGAGCTGATAGAAGGCTTCAAACGATATTATGGTATTTTGGATGGTGTAATTACTGCCAATACGGAAATCAATGAAACCTATGACGGGTTAACTGTCTATGGCAAAATTCCCGCTTCTTTGCAGGCAAATCTGACAGAATATGAAGGATTGGTACAGAGCCGTCTGCCGCAGTATTACAATATGTATCTGCAGCGGCAGCTGGATCAATACAGAAGCTGCGTGCGACAGCTGGAGGAAGTACAGAATTTTCTGTATTATGTGGAAGATGAAACGGGTGTGATTGTCGGCGGAAATATGACAAAGAGTGAATTTGCAGAAGCGGAGCGTACATTGGTGCTTTCTGCGGGCTTCAGCAGTGACCGTCTGCAGAATAATAAATACTATTTCCAGATATATGATAGTCCGATTCTGCTGAACAGTAATTATAAGTTTTATTCTGCTATTCGCGATCCTTTGGTACCGGGGGATGCGTTTTATGATCTGGGGCAGGAATTTGGGTTTATCAAGCAGAGTCTGCCGATTGTCTTCGGGGTGTCGGTTGGATCGGCTTTGCTCCTGCTGATCTGTCTGGTATATCTGATGCGTGTGGCAGGGCAGAAGGAACGCGGCGGCGAAGTAACGTATCTGTTCCCCGATTCGCTTTACAATGAAGTGCATTTTGTATTGGTATCGGCGTTTGCGATTGCGTCCTTTGTGACTGCAACAACAGTGATAGAGGTCATTCTGCAGAATGGCGTTGTATTCTGGAATTATGTGTTTGCGACGATGCTCGGTATTCTGTATCTGGCGGCGGTGGCGATTGGGCTGAGTTATGTGCTGTCTGTTTCCAGACAGATAAAAGGCGGTATCTTTTTCCGCAATACATGGATTTCTGCCAGTATCCGCAGGATGGGCGAATTGTTTACAGGCAAAACCTTTCGCGGCTGGATGGTCATTGTCATGCTTTGCTACGGGCTTGGCAACTGTGTGATTATGGGTGTGATGGTGCTTGCACCATATTATGGATATACAGAAATCGGGCTTGCGGCAGGGGTGGCTTTGCTGCTGTTCAATGCGTTCTGTATGTATTTGTTTATCCGTGCCCTGCGTTCACTGAAAAATATTATGATTTCTGCAAAAGAAACTTCAAAGGGAAATTTTTCTTATCAGCTGGATCTGAATGAAATTTCGCCGTCTTTTCTGAATTTTCATCGGGAAGAAGCACTATTGCGTAGAAATAGCAAT
>CALASU010000207.1 GCA_937888765.1 uncultured Clostridia bacterium
ACTTTTCCCAAGAAAAGAAAGTTTCCCCCTTCTCTTTCATTTCTTCGCTTTCTCCAATCCTTCCGCCACTGCATCCAGCACCACCTGCGCCGATGCCGCATTCTGCTTGGAAACCGCAATCGTCAGCGACTGATTCGCCACAACCTCACGCTCCACTTCCTCTACCGCCGTTTCCAACAGGGGATAAAACACCGCCACAGATTCACTGCTTTCTTCCAGTGCCACATTCGCAATTTTCCCCTCTGCAATCGTTACCGCAACTTCTGCCGTTTCTCCCCCCAATGCCATCTCTCCATAGTATGTACCGTCCCGATACGCCCCGTCTTCCTCTGTCCCCATATGCAGGAAAAACGTAATCAGCCCCACCAGAATGATCACACCCAATACTGCAAAAACTGCTGTTTTAATAAGCTCTCTGGCTTTTACCACCACAAATTTTGTGCTGCCCATATAACCCCTCCCAATTCCTCTTACTTCAACCATATGCCCCATTATTTCCCTTTATGTTTTTCTCCTTGAAAAAAAGCCCCTCCTTTTGTATCATGTAAGAAATCACTTTATTATCTTATTGTATACAAAAAGATATTCGGAAAGAAGGAATCTTTTATGGGACTGCGTTTCATCATCGGCAGAGCAGGCACGGGCAAATCCACCCTCTGCATGAAAGAAATCACAGAACAGCAACAGAATCACAAAAAACGCTGTATCCTCATCGTTCCCGAACAGTTTACCTCACAAGCGGAACGAACACTGGTCAGCAAAACAGAAAATAACGCCATTCTGACAGCCGAAGTCCTCAGCTTCGGCCGTCTGGCACATCGTGTTTTTTCCAAAAAGGGCATTGGCGACCGTATTCCTCTGGGGGATATCGGCAAATCCATGGCTCTGCGGAAAATTCTCCTGCAGGAAAAGGAGCAGCTTTCCTATTTCCGCACCGTTATAGAAAAACCGGGATTCATAGATCAGCTTGGGCTGACTGTCTCCGAATTTTTCCAGTACTGCATCACACCTGAGCAGGCAGAAGCCCTTGCCGAAAAGGAATCTCTTTCCGTTGCCGCACAGCAGAAGCTGGCAGACATGGCACACATCTACCGCGCCTATCTGCAGTTTCTGCAGCATGAATATATCTGTGCAGATGAAACGCTTTCTCTGCTTGCAGAACGCTTAGATGATACTCTCGGCTTTGCAGATGCAGAATTCTGGCTGGACGGCTTCTATGGCTTTACCCCGCAGGAATACAATGTCATCCGCCGCCTGCTGCAGATTTCCGCACAGGTAACTGTTACACTGCCTATGGATGAACATACATTCAAGGGAAATTCTCTGCCACCCTACGCTCCTTTTTATGAGCCAAACCGCACAAAACAGAAGCTTTTAGAAATTGCACAGGAACTGAATCTGCCCCCTGCATCTTCTGTGATCCTGAAAGAAAATAAACGCGCGGCGACAACCGCACTTTCCAATCTGGAAGAAAATTATTTTTACAGCTTTTATAAAAAATGCAGTTTGAAGGAAAGCGTAAACATCATTTCCTGCCCCGCCAAGCAGGACGAAATCCGCTTTGCCGCAGGGAAGATCCTGCGTCTGGTGCGGGAAGAAGGTATCCGCTATCGTGATATCGCCATTGTAACCAATGCCATGGATACCTACGAAAAAAATCTGCGCGGCATCCTTGCCGAATATCATATTCCCTGCTTTATTGATGCACGCCGCACAACAGGCACGCATCCGCTGGTTGTCACGCTGAATGCGCTTCTGGAAATTCTGGTATTCAATTTCCGTTATGATTCTGTATTCTCCTATCTGAAAGCAGGCTTATCCCCGCTTTCCGCAGAGGAAATCGACATTCTGGAAAATTATGTACTGGCATACGGCATAAGGGGACAGAAAAAATGGGAAACTTACTGGGAATACGGTCTGGCAAAAGAGGGTGCAGAAGCCATTGAAGCCATCAATGAACTGCGGGAACAGTTCATGGTATATTTCAAACCATTCCGTGATCTTTCCAGAACAAAGTCTTTCCCATTCCGTGAATTTCTTTCTTCGCTCCTGCAGCATCTGGAATCTCTGCACGCTG
>CALASU010000208.1 GCA_937888765.1 uncultured Clostridia bacterium
CCATTGCGGTTGTTATGACGACTTATGTCGGTGCGGCTCCCGAAGAAATTGAAACCCTGATCTCCAAGCCTCTGGAAGAAACGCTTGGTTCGGTATCGAATGTAGATACCATATCGTCCATGTCCATGTCGGACTCGTCAGTCGTTATCGTGCAGTTTGCGGATGGCACGGATATTGATATGGCGGCTGTCGATATGCGAGATATGGTCGATCGTATGAAATCTACCCTGCCCGATGCGGCAAATGATCCCATTATTGTTAAAATGGACATCAATGCCCTGCCCATTCAGCTGGGGGTAAAGGCAGAAAACCTTGATCTGAATGCGCTGAATGACCTTTTAGAGGATAACGTAGTAAACCGTCTGGAACGTATCGAGGGGATTGCTTCTGTTGACCTGTCCGGCGGTATCACAAAAGAAGTACGTATCACAGTAGACCCTGTCAAACTGGCGGGCTATGGCATGACAACAAACTCTCTCAGCCAGATTCTGAGTGCGGAAAACATGAACCTGCCTTCCGGCTCTCTGGCGAAAGGGCAGACAGATGTTTCTGTTCGTACCATCGGGGAATTTACTTCTATAGAAGAAATCAAAGATCTGTCCATTCCCACTGCGACAGGTGCAGTTATCCATCTGAATGACGTAGCAAACATTGAAGAAGTGGAAGCAGACAGAAATGCATTCTCCTATATCAATGGTGAAAAAGGTATTCTGATTTCTGTTGACAAGCAGTCTACAGCAAATATTGTTAAAGTAACAGATGCACTGAAAGAAGAAATGGAAAAACTGCAGAGGGATTATCCAGAACTGGAAATCTCCCTGCTGACAGATACTTCCGAATATATCACAAAATCTCTTGCAAACATTACAACAACAGCACTGCAGAGCTCTGTCATTGCGTTCTTTATTCTGCTGCTGTTCCTGAAAAATGCGGTTACATCCGCAATCGTAGCGGTTTCCATCCCTACCTCTATCATGGCAACATTTGGGTTGATGTATATGACAGGCATCAACATGAATATGATTTCCATGGGTGGTGTGGCAATCGGTATCGGTATGCTGGTAGATAACTCGGTCGTAGTTCTGGATAGTATTTATCAGTATTATGAAAGAGGCTATAAGCCTGCAGAAGCTGCAGAAATGGGGGCAAGGGAAGTTGGTATGGCGATTACCGCTTCCACACTGACAACCGTTGCGGTATTCGTACCTCTGGCAATGGCGGGCGGTACAACAGGTAAAATGATGCAGAACCTGTCCTTTACGGTTGTGTATGCGCTGTTTGCGTCCATCGTAGTTGCGCTGACATTCGTGCCTATGGCGTGTGCGCTGTTCTTAAATCGAGAAACAAAAACAATTTATTGGAGAAATGTAAAGATTCTGAAGTTCTTAGACCACTGGGAAGACTTCTTTGATAAGATGTGCAGAGGTTATGAACGACTGCTGAAATGGGCACTGAAAAACCGTAAGAAAACAATCTTCACAGTGATTCTGGTGTTTATCCTCAGCTTAGGCTCAACACCTCTGGTTGGTATCGACTTCATGGCAAGCCAGGATCAGGGGGTTGCAGGGATTACCATTGAGATGCCGAATGGTACAGATCTGGACGTAACAGAAGAAACAACACTGGAAGTATTGTACCGCCTGCAGGAGATTCCCGAAGCGGAACTGATTTATGCAAGCGTAGGTGCAGGTACTGCAATTTCTTCTGTAAACTCTGCATCCATTACCATGAACCTTGTAGATATGGCAGAGCGTGATCGCTCTACAGATGAGGTCTGCGAAGAAATCGAAGATCTGCTGGCAGATATTGCAGGGGCAGAAATCACAGTCAGTGCCTCCAGTTCTGCGATGGGTTCCATGGGCTCTTCTGCGGATGTTACACTGAATATTTATGGGTATGATACCCCTACACTGATTGAAGCGGAAAAAGATATGGTTGCTTACCTGTCTACTGTAGAAGGTCTGTCTAACGTGGAAGGTTCTACAGGTGACACTGTACCACAGGCGAAAGTGGTTATCGACAGAGCAAAGGCTTCTCAGTACGGTATCACAACAGCTTCCATTGCGGGTGCACTGAGCACAGCAATCTCCGGTTCTACTGCGACAGAATATAAGATGGACGGTACAGAAATTGACGTTGTAATCCGTTATGATACAGATAAGATTAACTATCTGACAGACCTGAAAAACCTGACAGTTACTTCTGCTCTGGGTACACAGGTACCTCTGAGCGATGTTGCTTCTGTAGTAATGGATGAAACAGCAACAACAATCATGCGTGAAAATCAGAAAAACTATGTAACAGTCAATGCCGATGCTGAGGGTCTGAGCGGCTCTGAAGCACAGGAACTGGTAACAACAGCACTGCTGGATTTTGAACTGCCCGAAGGCTGCTATTACGAATTCGGTGGTATGATGGAAATGATGAATGAATCCGTAAGCCAGATGATTACAGCGATGGTAGTTGCGGTTCTGTTGGTTTATATGATCATGGCATCTCAGTTTGAATCCCTGCGTTATCCTGCAATCGTTATGATGTCCATGCCTCTGGCGATTACAGGTGCGATTCTGGGGCTGCTGATCACACGTCAGACCATCACAATGCCTGCTATGATGGGCTTCGTTATGCTGGTTGGTATGGTAGTTAATAACGGTATCGTACTGGTTGACTATGCAAACCAGCTGATGGAAAGAAAAATGACCTGTTATCAGGCACTGACGATTGCCGGCCCTCGCCGTCTGCGTCCTATCCTGATGACAACACTGACAACCGTTGTAGGTATGATTCCTCTGGCGATTGCGGCAACAGAAGGTTCCGAAATGATGAGAGCTATGGCAATCAGTGTTATTTTCGGTCTGTCCCTTTCCACATTGGTTACACTGGTATTCATCCCTGTTCTGTATATGTGGATGAATGAAAGAAAGCGTAAAGCCAATGCAAAGAAGACAGCGAAACGTATTGCGACAAATGCAAAAATCCATGCAGCAGAACTTGCAAGAGCACAGGCGATTGCAGAAGAAAATGCGGAAGATGAAGCACGTGCTGCAAGAGCACATCATTAAAAGCAGATGTGCATATGATTGAAAGAAGCATCAAAAGGGTGTAAAATAAAGCCGTTGGGAATTCTCCCAACGGCTTTATCATTTGAGAAAAAGAAAGGAAAAGGAACAGTATGAAAATCGGACTGGTTTTAGAGGGCGGTGCAAACCGTGGAGTATTTACCTCGGGCGTATTAGATTTTTTCATGGAACAGGGGCTGGAGTTTCCATATATCGTCGGCACTTCCGCAGGGGCGTGCAATGCCATGAACTATATTGCAGGACAGATTGGACGCGGGCGTGACAGCATGATTCATAAAGAAAAGAAATACGAATATTTTGGGCTGAAAACACTTCTGAAAACAGGGTATCTGTTTGATATGGATAAAGCCTTCTGGGATCTGCCGAACAGTTATTTTCCGTTTGATTATGATGCCTATTTTGCAAATACGGCAGTGGAAAGGGAATATGCTGCCACAGACTGCCATACAGGCAAGGCGGTATATCTGAAAGAAAAGAACGGTGACCGCCGTCATCTGATGAAGGTAGCACAGGCCTCCTCTGCTCTGCCGGGAGCGGCAAAAACGGTGGAAATTGACGGCGTTGTCTATGCTGACGGCGGGGTTGCGGATTCTATTCCTGTAAAGCGAGCGTTTGAACAGGGCTGTGATAAGGTAGTCGTGATTGAAACCAGACGAAAAGAATTTCGCATGAAGCCGTCTGAAAGTACAAAGCTGATTGCCCGTATGAACCGTAATTATCCTGCATTGGTGCAGGCGATGTATGACCGTCCGAAGAATTATAACAGAACGCTTGCTTATATCCATAAGCAGGAAGCGGCAGGAAAGGTATTTTCCATTCGCCCCGAGATGCAGGAAGTCAGCCGTATGGAAAAGGATTACCATAAGCTGATGAAATTCTATCATCACGGTTATGAACAGGCAAAAGCAATGTACCCTGCACTGCAGGCATTTTTGAAAGAAGAATACTAAGAGAAAGGGCGTGTCTGATTGGAACGCATTGATAAAATCATCGCATCACAGGGATTATATTCCCGCAGTGATGTAAAATATCTTGTAGCAAAACGCCGTGTGGCAATCGACGGCGAGGTCGTGAAGTCTGCAAGCCAGAAAGCAGATACAGAAAAAAATACAATTACAATTGACGGCAAGGTGCTGAATGTCAAAAAACAGATCTATCTGATGCTGCATAAGCCCATGGGCTATGTATCCGCAACAGAGGATAAGGAGCACCGGACGGTGCTGGCACTTGTGCCGCAGGAATATAAAGGCAGAAATCTGTTCCCTGCGGGCAGACTGGATAAGGATACCACAGGACTGATGGTTATTACAGATGACGGTGTGCTTGCCCACAATATCCTCTCTCCCAAAAAGCATGTACAGAAGGTATATCATGTGACACTGGATATTCCTGTAACAGAGGAAATGAAAGCAGGCTTTGCGGCAGGGGTGGAGCTGAATGACGGCATATGCAAGGAAGCACAGCTTGTCATTACCGGCGAATATACGGCTGAGGTAACCCTTAAAGAGGGCAGATACCACCAGATCAAGCGGATGTTCGGCTGCTTCGGGGCAAAGGTTGTGAAGCTGCATAGAGCCGCAATGGGGAACCTTTACCTGCCTGAGGATCTGCCTGAGGGGGAATGTCGTGAACTGACACAGGAAGAACTGCAGCATCTGCAGCAGCTGTAAAATCTGGAATAAATGGGACTTCTTTTGCTTATACTAAAAACAAAGAAAAAAGCGAGGGCAAATTTTTTATTTGCTTTTGGCGGATAACTTGAATTTTCTCGGCAAAAGCAAATACTTTTGCCAAATCGGGTCGAGGGGGTGACCCCCTTGCAGGGAGCTCGAGGGACAGTATCCCTCGAAAAAAAGCAAAAGGAGGCGGGGACATGAAAGAGAAAAAGCTATTTACTGAGGGGGAAGAAATTTTAAAATCCATTCAGCAGATACAGCGGCAGCTGGAGTGTGCGAAGAGTGCCTTTGCGAATGCCACGGAGGATGCCCTGATCGACAGCTATATCTATGAAATCATTGCTTTGCATAAGAAATACGAATATTTTCTGAAAGCGGCAAAAGACATGGGTCTGCAGAAGATTGGTTAAGGGGGCGGACAAATGGAGATGGGAATGACGGGGACAATGGCAATGACGGCATCTATCGGCATCTGTCTGCTTGTGCTTGCCGTGATCGCACTGGCAAAGCCTTTGCAGATTCTTTTTCGCTTTCTGCTCTCGGCGGCAGTGGGCGGCATTGTGCTGTTTATAGGGCATAGCATGGGGGCAGCGGTCGGTGTCAATGGTGTTACTCTGCTTACGGCGGGGACTTTGGGGCTGCCGGGGGTAGCGGGGGTCTTTTTACTGAGTATTCTGCTGTAATTGTCGAAAAGCTATGTTTGACAAGTAATAGAAAGTATGATATGTTAATTTTGTGGATAACCTGTGGATAACCCATGTTTCCCTGTGCAAAAGCACATTGGGTTTCACAGCTTATCCTGTGTAAGGACATAAAGCTCCTTTTACGGTAAGAAATAACCCCTTTTCTTATCCTTTTAAACCTGCCTGTGAAGGTGGGTTTTTTTCTTTTTCAGTGTTATCTATGTGAGCCGATTGAGCAGAAAGGATTGCTTTTACAGGAATTTTATGAAAAATTCAGAAAAAATACATAAGAATATGATAAAATGAGGAAGAAAAGGAGGGAAAAGCTTGGATTTTTGGGGAACAATAGAAAATCAGCTGGAAAACAGCGGTTTTTTTAAGGTCAGACAGAAAGAGAACTGGTACTGGCGTGCGGAAAATCCTGTGCTGTATCTGCTCTGTCTGTGGGACGGACAGGACGAAAATCGGCGGGAAGATGCAGAAGCATTTATTGCTTTTGGTAAGGATATGGAGCAGAAAGCGGCGCAGTTTCACTGTACGCGAGTGGTTGCTTTATCTGTACTTGTGGATAAAAAAGAAGTGGATAACTTTGTGGATAATGTGGATAACTTGTGGATAACACAATATGAAGATAAATTTTTCCGTGTCTGGTGGAATTTTTCGACAGAAAGCGGAAAAGTGACGGCGGCTGAGGGACAGCCTGACCGCCTGATCGGCGTGGAAAAACTGCTGCGGGCAGCGGCGGCAGGCGAAACTGTGGAAGTACTGCCCCTGCGGGAAGAAGAAGAAAAGCCATTGGTTTCTCTTACGATATTTGCCATCTGTATGACGGTACTGGCATTTATGCTGACGACAGGACAGCGAGCGGAGTGGATCACTGCCTATGGATTGAGCAGAGCGGGGATCTTAGCGGGTGAATGGTATCGCCTGTTTACCTGTATGTTTCTGCACAGCGGGCTGATGCATCTGGCATCGAACGGCATTTATCTGTATTATTTTGGATTCCGCAGTGAACAGCTTCTGGGCGGCGTGCGGTTTCTGGTGCTGTATCTTGTTTCCGGTGTATGTGGTGGATTATTCAGTCTGTTGTTCGGAAGTGGTTTCGGTGTTTCGATTGGGGCATCGGGTGCGATTTACGGACTTCTGGGGGCAATGCTCCTGCTGACCAGAAAACGTGGTGCATCTTATACGGGCATGAACTATGCGACCATGCTTTTGCTGGCGATTACCGCCATCTGCCTTGGTTTTCTGGAAGAGGGCGTGGATAACTTTGCACATATCGGCGGCTTTTTGGGCGGTATTCTGTGTTTTGCCCTGTTTATGCGCAAAAAATGACAGGATTTTGTGGATTACTGTGGAAAAAATAAGCGTAACCTATGGATAAGTGCCCACTTATCCACAGAAATCCTGTGGAAAAGTGCTAAGTTATACACAGAGAAAAAAGGAATTCTTTAAAAAGTATTGTGATTTGCCGTAAAATCAGGCAATTCGATAAGAGCTTTTGTCAGAATAAAAAAAATTGGCCCGATGCAGATGGGGGATAAAGGCTGTTATCAACAAAAATACTGTGGAAACTTTGAAAATCTGTGGATAACTCTGTGGATTGTGGGGATAACCGTGGATAAAGGAGTGTTTTGTGTGAAAAATTTAAAGGAAATACAGGAAAATCTGCTTCAGACAGCAGAACATAGCCCCTATGGGGAAAAACGTATTGTATTCGGTGAGGGAGCAGAACAGCCTGCATTGATGATGATTGGAGAAGCCCCCGGCGGCGAGGAAGAACAGCAGGGCAGACCGTTTGTAGGCAAAGCGGGCAAGAACCTGTCTGCTTTTCTGGAAGTGGTAGGGCTGAAAAGAGAAGAAATCTACATATCGAATGTAGTGAAAATTCGTCCTACGAAAAACAGCCCGAAAACAGGCAAGCCTGTCAATCGTCCCCCGTCTGCGGAGGAAATCGCCTTTTTTCTGCCCTTTTTGCAGGAGGAGATACAGGCGGTTGCCCCCAAAGTGATTGTTACACTGGGCAATGTTCCCTTGAAAGCGGTCACAGGCGAAAAAAAGGCTGTGATCGGCGATTACCACGGCAAACCCCAGCCCTTGGCGGATGGACGAACCCTGTTTGCTTTGTATCATCCTGCGGCGGTTATCTATAATCGGGCTTTGCAGGAAGTATATGATGCGGATCTCATTAAATTAAGAGCATTTCTGGAACTGGAAAAACTGGTATAACTGGTATAACTGATATAAAAGGAGGATTTTCTATGAGATTTGGTTTCATCGGTGCGGGAAACATGGCAGGGGCAATCGTAAAAGGTATGATGGCTTCGGGAGAATATAGAGGGAGCGATATCCTGCTGACAAGCAAAACCGTAGTGTCGGCTGAAAGGCTTGCACAGGTGTGCGGTGTACAGGCGTGCGAGACAGCGGCGGAAGTGATCGCACAAAGTGATGTGCTTGTGCTTGCCGTGAAGCCCCATATACTGCCGCAGATCCTGCCTGCATTGCAGAAAGATATTGCGGCAAAGGCTCCCCTTGTGGTATCCATTGCGGCGGGAAAAACACTGGAGGAACTGGCGGGTTTTCTGCCAGAAGGAACGCCCATTGTCCGTGTGATGCCGAATATTAACGCAACCATCGGTGCATCTACAAGCGGACTCTGTGCAAATGCCCTTGTTACGGCAGAACAGAAAGCGACTGTCCGTCGTATGTTTGAAACCATCGGTACAGTGGCAGAGGTGGCGGAGGAACACTTCTCCATCTTTACTGTACTTGCAGGATCTGCACCTGCATTTGCATATCTGTATATGGATGCACTGGCAAGAGCAGGCGTAAAGGCAGGGATGAGCAAACAGCAGGCATTGCAGATCGTGGCAGAAACGGTGATCGGCTCTGCAAAAATGGTTCTGGAAAGCAATGACGTGCCGTGGGCATTGATTGATCGTGTATGCTCTCCTGGCGGCACAACTATCGAAGGGATTGCCGCATTGCAGGAAAATGGCTTTGAAAGTACGATTACAAAAGCTTTTGATGCAGTTCTTGAAAAGGATCAGCGTATGAGCGGGAAGAAATAACTAAAGAAAACCGCCTTGACAAGTCAAGGCGGCAAATGTATACTATAGACAAGAAGATTGTCGCTCGTGAGAAGGCGGTCAGTCAAATAAAAGAGCTTTTATTTAAAGCCGTCTAACGTCAGCGTTAGGCGGTTTTTGCCATTATCCCTGTTTCTTACAACAGGTGATAATAGCTGCTATCATGATACAAAACTGAAATAAATCAAAGTATGTAACGTAGTTCATGCTATCACCTCCCTCTTGCGAAATGGGAAATGACTGTACCGCCGAAGCGAACAACATTCTGTTATAGAATACTTCGGTCAGTATAGCATAAATAGCGTTGTTCGACAAGATATGAAAAAACGCTCGGCTTTTGCCGAGCGTCATTTTTTTATTGGTGTAAGGATTAGTAGAACAGGGAGAATTCGTCGAATTTCCATGCGCCGTCTTCATTCAGCAGCATGAATTTGAATTCCTGTGTTGTGTATTCGTCTGCATTTTCGGGAGCTGTGTAGAACAGTTCGCCTTCATAGGGTTTGTCGCTGTTGATGTAGTAAGCAGTTGCTGTGAAGTCGATTTCTTTTTCCACTTCTCTGTCTACTGTGAATGTGTGACCTGCATAGTAGATGTTAGAACCTCTGCCTGCACCCAGTGTGTACAGACCGCCGTCTTCGCCTTTTGTGAACATGATGTTGCCTTCATTCAGGATTTTTGCTGCCACGAAATCTGCTGTGAAGTACTGTTCCAGATATGCTTTGAATGCATCATAGCTGTCGAAGCGTTCGTCAACCACTTTCATGTATTCCATATCGTTTACAGTGATTTTGTCATCTTCAGATACTGCGAAAGAGGCGAAGTTGATGTCATTGTAGATTTTCTGTGCATCTACATACAGTTTCTGCAGTTCTGCGCTCAGGATAGGCAGGCTGCCGTCTTCTACGATGGGTTCAGCTGTTTCCTGTTCCTGTTCTACTGCCACGTCTTCTGTGGGTTCTTCTGTTGCTGCACCGCCGCAGCCGCCCAGTACCATTGCGGATACTGCTGCACAGGCAAAGAGAGTATATAATTTTTTCTTCATAGGGAAAAACTCCTTTCCGTAAGTAAAAAATAAAGTATGGAAGACAATTTCTTCTATAGAAAGTATACCATATACAGGGTGGGAAAGGAAAGATATTTTCCGATAATGAAAGAATTTTTTAAGAAAATAAAAAGGACACCCGGATGATCGGTGTGTCCTTTACTTTTTCATATTCATAAAGATCCCCTGCAAAGAATGAAAGATAATAGTATTACAATTTTTTTGTGATTTGAAAATACAAAGAAATGCCTTTTCCCTCCCCCCTGCACGTCATTTCTTACCGTGCAGCGTTGCCCGTGGGCGCAGGAAGTTCATCAGCTCCACCAGAAATTGCAGTTCATCCTCGGAATAGGTGCATAAATTTGCCTGCAGGATCTCTGCATAAGAGCGTTCCGGCTGCGCCCCTTCTTTTTCCCCTTTTAAAAGATAATCTGTGGAAACGTGCAGAATTTCAGATAATTTACATAGCTTTTCCAGACTGATACCGCTGGTACCTCTTTCTACAAGTCCGATAAAAGAAGGCGATACTTCCAACAACTCGCATAGTCTTTCGATTGTCAGCTTATTTTTCTTTCGTTCCGCACGGATTCTTTCGCCGAGCGCTTTCTGGTCATATGCCATACGCAACACTCCTTTTTTTATTAGGGTAAAGCAAATACAGCTATTTTTCTATAAGGCAGGACTTTTGAAAAAAATAATAGTATCACTATTATTTTTTCTGAAAAAGTGACGATAATACAAGTAGAACTAAAATAATAGTTCTGCTTGCGTGAAAGGAGAGTGTGACTATGCTGACATTAGGCAGAAAACCCGGCGAATATATCGTCATCAATGACAATATTGTGGTGACTGTGGATGAAGAAGATGGTATCTTCCGTCTTTCCATCGACGCACCCAGAGAAATGAGCATCGTCCGTGGGGAAGTCTATGAGCAGGATCGCCCCCGACCCGCTTGTCTGGATGTCGAATTTCGTAAAGGAAAAAAAGCGGCAAACAGAAAAGCCATGCAGGCATAAGAGCGGTTTTGTCTGCCAAGGCTTTTTTTAACGGTACCGGAAGCGGCGGCGGTGCAAAATAAAAAACAAATTTTTAAACGAGAGCAGGGACGCTCTCTTAACAAGTCAAGGAGGTATGACTTATGAGGATTCAACATAATATTTCTGCAATGAACTCTTACAGACAGCTGAACACAAACAACAGTGCAATGGGTAAAAACCTGGAAAAACTGTCCTCCGGCTACAGAATCAACCGTGCGGGCGATGACGCAGCAGGTTTGGCAATTTCCGAAAAAATGAGAGCACAGATTAAAGGTCTGGAAACAGCACAGAAGAACGCAAACGATGCGATCTCCCTGGTACAGACTGCTGAAGGTGCACTGACAGAAGTTCACTCCATGCTGAACAGAATGTCCGAACTGGCTACACAGGCAGCGAATGGTACTTACACAAATAGTGAGACTACTGCTAATGGTGGTGACAACAAAGGCACTGCAGCGGATACTAAAAAGATTGAGCTGGAAATCAAACAGCTGACAGAAGAAATCGACAGAATCGCAAAATCTACAAACTTCAACGGTATCACACTGCTGCATGGTGATATGGAAGATGGTCGTATGATGCAGATTGGTGCAGAAGCGAAGAGCTTTGACCAGCTGAAGATTACAATCGGTAAGATGGATGCTGAGACTTTGGGTGTTAAAAACAATGATGCTACAAAGGATGTTGCCCAGATGCTTGCTAAGGGTCAGAGTTCTGCGATGAATGCGATTGCTACAATCAAAACTGCAATCAATACAGTATCCGAAACACGTGCTCGTCTGGGTGCATGGCAGAACAGACTGGAACACACAATCAACAACCTGGGTGTAACAAATGAAAACATCACAGCTGCTGAATCTCGTATCCGTGATACAGATATGGCATCTGAAATGATGGCATTCACAAAGAATAACATCCTGAACCAGGCTGCACAGTCCATGCTGGCGCAGGCTAATCAGGTTCCTCAGGGCGTACTGCAGCTGCTGCAGTAATCTTTTAGAGCGTGTATTCTCTATAATCAATGCGTATTGCTATAGGTTTTGTTGAATGACAAAGGGAGGTCGGGCTTTGCCCGACCTTTTTCCTTACAGGGGCTTTGCCCCTGCACCCCACGAGGGGGTCACCCCCTCGACCCGATAGTGCAGAATCATGCATGATTCTGCGAATGGGGGCAAGGGAAATAATACCCCTTGCAGGGTGGTTGAGGACAGTAGCTTTCAATAAAAACCGCCTTGACAATGCAAGGCGGTAAGGGTATACTATAGATAAATAAGTTAATGAATTCTGCCGGAGGGTTCACTTCCAGACGGCAAAGCCCCCCATGTGCTGCGAACGCATGGGGGGCTTTTTCTAGGTCATCGCCTAGACTGAATCAGCGGTCAATGTGCTTACAGATAAAATAAGCAACGATAGAAGCTAAAACAGAGCTCATAAAGTTAACGAATTCTGCCATCATGGAAGTTTCACCTCCTTTCGGCATATGTATGCCGCCAGATGGCGACAGCTCCATTATATAACAGAATTGTTGATTTTACAACAAAAACCCCGCTCTGTCAGGCAGGGTTAAAGAAAGGGTCAGGCATAAGCCTGACCCTCTTTTATTGCTTTATGATTCAGTAATCAGATTACTGTTCTGCCATTTTTTTGTAAGCAGCGTATTTTTCTTTTGCCTGTACAGCAGCTTCCTTCAGCAGTACTTCTGCTGTTTCGGGGAATGTGCGTACCAGGGAAGCGTAACGAACTTCGCCCATCAGGAATTCGTTCAGATCCATTGTAGGTTCTTTGGAATCCAGAATGAAGGGGTTTTTGCCTTCTTTCTTCAGATCGGGGTTGAAGCGGTACAGTGTCCAGTAACCGGACTGAACAGCCAGTTTTGCTTCCAGCTGAGAGTTTGCCATACCTTTGGAGATACCGTGGTTGATACAAGGAGCGTAAGCGATTACGATGGAAGGACCTTTGTATGCTTCAGCTTCTTTCAGTGCTTTGATCAGCTGGTTAGGGTCTGCACCCAGTGCAACCTGTGCAACGTAAACGTAGCCGTAGCTCATCGCCAAGCCGCCCAGATCTTTTTTCACTGTGGGTTTACCGCCTGCTGCGAACTGTGCAACTGCACCGATAGGTGTCGCTTTGGAGGACTGACCGCCTGTGTTGGAGTAAACTTCTGTATCTACGATCAGGATGTTTACGTCACGACCGGAAGCCAGAACGTGGTCCAGACCGCCGTAGCCGATGTCGTATGCCCAACCGTCGCCGCCGTACATCCACATGGATTTCTTTGTCAGATGTTCGCTGTTTTCCAGGATGAATGCTTTCAGTTCAGCAGCTTCGCCTTCTACTGTCAGAGCTTCCAGAGCTGCGATCAGTGCGCGGGAGTCTGCTTTGGATCTGTCGCCGTTATCCCAGTTTTCCAGCCATACGTTTGCAGCAGCTGCAAAATCTGTGCCTTCTGTCAGAGCCAGCAGATCTTTTACTTTCATTGTAACGCGTTCTCTCTGCTGTTCAACAGCCAGTACCATACCAACGGAGAACTGTGCGTTGTTTTCGAACAGGGAGTTGGACCAAGCGGGACCCCAGCCTTCTTTGTTTGTTGTGTAAGGAACACAAGGAGCTGCAGCACCCCAAGCCTGTGTACAGCCTGTTGCGTTTGCCAGATACATTCTGTCGCCGTACAGCTGTGTCATCAGTTTAGCGTAAGCTGTTTCACCACAACCTGCACATGCGCCGGAGAATTCAAGCAGAGGCTGTTCGAACTGAGAGCCTTTTACGCTGAATTTGTCCATAGGGTTTTTCTTGTCGGACAGGGACAGGGAGAAATCCCAGTTAGCCTGTTCGGGCATCTGTGTATCCAGAGGTTTCATAACCAGAGCTTTTTCTTTTGCGGGACATGCTGTTACGCAGACACCACAGCCCTGACAATCCAGTGGATCAACCTGAATACGGAATTTGTAGTTTTTGATTTCGCCTGCGCCGTTTGCGTTCAGTACTGTGTAAGATTCAGGAGCATTTGCAGCTTCTTCTTCTGTCAGCAGGAAAGGACGGATTGCAGCGTGAGGACATACGTAGGAACACTGGTTACACTGGATACATTTTGTTGCATCCCATTCGGGAACGTCGATTGCAACACCACGTTTTTCAAATGCGGATGTACCCAGAGGTGCTGTACCATCTTCTCTGCCTACGAATACGGATGTGGGCAGCAGATCGCCTTTCAGAGCGTTCATAGGTACCATCAGTTTTTCTACGAATTCGGGCAGTACTTTCTTGATTTCGTCTTTGTCTACAACTTTGTCTTCAGCTGTTTTCCAGCTTTCGGGAACTTCTACTTTGACCAGACCGCTCAGACCTGCGTCAACAGCAGCGTAGTTCATGTTAACAACTTTTTCACCTTTTTTGCCGTAGGATTTCACGATCGCAGCTTTCATGTAGCCAACAGCGTCATCAACGGGGATGATGTTAGCCAGTTTGAAGAATGCGGACTGCAGGATAGCGTTTGTTTTGTTACCCAGACCGATTTCTTTACCAATCTTGATCGCGTCGATTGTGTAGAAGTTGATGTTGTTGTTTGCGATGTATTTTTTCACATCAGCAGACAGATTCTGATCCAGTTCAGCTGCATTCCATGCGCAGTTCAGCAGGAATGTACCGCCGGGTTTGATTTCGGAAACGATATCGTATTTTTCCATATAGGACTGGTTGTGGCAAGCTACAAAGTCAGCGTTGCTTGTTACCAGGTAGCTGGAACGGATAGGTGTGTCACCGAAACGCAGGTGAGAACGTGTGATACCGCCGGATTTCTTTGTATCATATTCAAAGTAAGCCTGAGCGTATTTATCTGTGTGGTCACCAATGATCTTGATGGAGTTTTTGTTAGCACCTACTGTACCGTCGGAGCCCAGACCCCAGAATTTACAGGATACTGTGCTTGCGTCAGCCAGGTTAGGTTCGGGACCAACTTCGATGGATGTGTTGGAAACGTCATCAATGATACCAACTGTGAAGTGGTTTTTCTGTTCGCCGTTCATGTTGTCGAATACAGCGATGATCTGACCGGGTGTTACGTCTTTGGAAGACAGACCGTATCTGCCAGCCAGTACTTTAGCCATTTTGCCTGTTTCGATCAGTGCGGAGCAAACATCTTCGTACAGGGGTTCACCCAGTGCGCCGGGTTCTTTTGTTCTGTCCAGAACTGTGATTGTTTTCACTGTTTCGGGCAGAGCGTCCATGAAGTGTTTGATGGAGAAAGGTCTGTACAGGTGAACCTGCAGGAAACCTATTTTTTTGCCTTCAGCAGTCAGTTTTTCAACAACTTCCTGGATAACGCCTGTAGCGGAACCCATAGCGATGATTACCTGTTCTGCATCGGGAGCACCGAAGTAGTTGAACAGTTTGTAGTTTCTGCCTGTGATTTTGTTGATTTCGTTCATGTATTCTTCTACGATTTCAGGCAGTCTTGTATAGAAAGGTGTACAAGCTTCTCTGTTCTGGAAGAATACGTCGGGGTTCTGTACTGTGGAACGCTGAACGGGATGTTCGGGGTTCAGAGCGTTCTTTCTGAATTTCTTCAGAGCGTCCTGGTCAACCAGTTTTGCCAGATCTTCATAGTCCATAACTTCGATTTTCTGCAGTTCGTGAGAAGTACGGAAACCATCGAAGAAGTGGATGAAGGGTACGGAACCTTTGATTGCGGACAGGTGAGCAACACCAGCCAGGTCCATTACTTCCTGTACGGATGCGGAAGACAGCATTGCACAACCGATCTGACGGCAAGCCATAACGTCGGAATGGTCACCGAAGATGGAGAATGCATGTGTACCTACTGTACGGGATGCAACGTGGAATACGCCGGGTTTCAGCTGACCAGCGATTCTGTACATAGGAGGGATCATCAGCAGCAGACCCTGAGAAGCTGTGTATGTTGTTGCCAGTGTACCAGCTTCCAGTGCGCCGTGCATAGCACCTGCAGCACCTGCTTCAGATTCCAGTTCCAGCAGACGCACTGTCTGACCGAACATGTTTTTCTTACCGTTTGCGGACCAGCTATCTACGTGTTCCGCCATAGGGGAAGAAGGTGTGATAGGGTAAATGGTAGCTACTTCTGTGAATGCATAAGAGATATATGCAGCAGCTTCATTACCGTCCATTGTTTTCATGATTTTTGTACTCATGTAATGGAACTCCTTTCATAAATTAGATAGTGAGTAATAAAAAAATGACGTCTACGCCCGTGGAGAAGTCCTCTCGAGAAATGTACAGACTGCCCCACTATTGCTTATAAGCTTATAATTTGATGATAATTTATTTCAAAATTCTTGTCAATCGTTTATGGGGGATTTTGCGTGTATTTTGTGTTCAAAATTGTGTACGGATGGCGAAATAACGCCACATTCTGGGGAATGTGGAAGTGTTTGCACAGAAAGGGGGAAAATAGGATGGAATTGGCAAAGATTCGATTTCTGGAGCAGGGGGAGGATGCTGTTCTTCCTGCATGGACACGGCTGCTGCCGAAGCAGTGGCGAGAGAGATATTTAGTTTCTCATGTGCCGTATCGAATAGAGGAAAAGGAAAGTGGTTTAACGGGTATTTTGCAGGTACAAAGAGAGGGGGCAATGACGGCAGAGTGGCGGCAGGGAGCAAAAAGGCTGCTTGGGGATTTGCAGGAGAAAGGGGCGCAGATCATCGTACCGCCTGCTGAGGGCGAATTTCCAAGAGAGATACTTCCGTTTGCTGAGGGGAGGAATTTAGCGGTATTGTTTGCTTTTGAGGGTGCAGTGGAGGCGTTGAAACGGCAGGGAAAAGAACCGTCTGCCGCATCGTATCTGCTTTCCGGCGGAGAACCTGCACTCTGGCGGGTACTGCTTGCTTCTATGGGGAATGAGGTCAATTGCCTTTCTGTTCTGACGACGGATCTGCAGGATGCTGATGCTCTTGCAGAAGAACTGTATGAAGATCGAGGGCTTGCGGTTGAGGTCTTTGCTTCGCCAAAGAACAATGCTTTTCGGGAAGCAGATGTGATCTTTTCCTGCGGTATGGAACAGCGGGCGTATGAGCATACTTTAAAACGAGGCTGTTTCTGGATGGATTTTGCGGGGAATCGTGCCGCTTTGCGGCGGATTCTGCGTACCCGTCCTGATGTTTCGGCGGCAGAAGGGTATTTTTTCCATGTCGGCGAGTGCCAGAAAGAGGGCAGAACGGCAGAAGCAGAGGCATTTTTGCGGTGCCAAGCCTTCCGCTCTGCATTTGATATGGATTTTTCAAAATGGGATGCGGCGGCTCTGCGTACTGCATTGCAGAAAGCGGGGTTCTCCGTTTCTGGCTTCTCGGCTTTCGGCAGACGCGTGAAAATACAGAAAACAGTACTTGGGAAATAGTGGTATGAGTTTCTTCCTTTTAAATAGGAATGTTTTGCGGGGAAACCTTTTTTCTTGAAAAAGTTTCCCCGTACCCCTTCAAAAATCGCCTGGGGCATATTTGCGGGACTTTGCCCCTGCACCCCACTCGCTTTTTAGAAAAAAGCGAGCCAAAAACTTTTATTTGCCTTCGGCGGATAAATTATATTTTTTCGGCAAAAGCGAATGCTTTTGCATATGGGGGTCGAGGGGAATGATTCCCCTGGTAGGGAGCTCGAGGGGCAAAGCCCCTCGAAATAAAGAAAAACATTGACATTTGACTGTGTATTCGCTATAATTTTTACCGATGAACAGGGGGCGACCAAGCCCCTTTTTTCCTTGTTAAAAGGCAGGGAAATGAGAAAGAAGAATAAAAAGAGGAGTGACAACACCCATGGCAGAAAAAAAAGTTATTTTGACTTATGAAGGTCTGAAAAACATGGAAGCGGAACTGGAAAACCTGAAAACAGTCCGCAGACAGGAAGTAGCAGAAAAGATCAAAGAAGCAAGAGGTCAGGGCGACCTTTCCGAAAACGCCGAATATGATTCCGCAAAAGAAGAACAGGCTGAAATCGAAGCACGTATCGTTGTGCTGGAAAAAATGCTGCGTAATGCAGAAGTAATCGATGAAGAAGGCACAACAAAGGATACAGTAGGTCTGGGTACAACTGTAACTGTACTGGACGTTGAATTTGACGAAGAAATGGAATACACAATCGTAGGTTCTGCGGAAGCAGATCCCATGAACGGCAGAATCTCCAATGAATCTCCCGTTGGTATGGCTCTGCTGGGTCATAAAACAGGCGATTCCATCTCTATCAATACACCCGATGGCGAAGCAGTATTCAAAGTACTGAAAATTGCAAAATAAGAAACAGATACCCGATAAAAGAAAAACACGGAACGGAGGAACGAACGTGGCAGAAGAAAACAAAGAAGTTCTGGAACTGACACAGCAGGAACTGAGCGAACAGAATAGAATCAGACGTGAAAAACTGGCACAGATGCAGGAAGAAGGCAAAGACCCTTTCCAGATTGTAAGATATGATGTAACACACCATAGCGATGAAATCAAAGCTAACTTTGAAGCACTGGAAAATACAGATGTTGTAATCGCTGGCCGTATGATGAGCAAACGTATTATGGGTAAGGCTTCTTTCTGTAATATTCAGGACAGAAACGGCAATATGCAGTCCTATGTGAGCAAAAACGACATCGGCGAAGAAGCATATGCTGCATTCAAAAAATACGATATCGGCGATATCATCGGTATCAAAGGCTTCGTATTCAAAACAAAAACAGGTGAAATCTCTGTTCATGCAAAAGAAGTTGTACTGCTGAGCAAGAGCCTGCAGGTTCTGCCCGAAAAATTCCACGGTCTGAAAGACCAGGAACTGCGTTACAGACAGAGATATGTAGATCTGATTGTAAATCCCGAATCCAGAGACACATTCATCAAACGCTCCAAAATTATCACAGAAATCAGAAAATTCCTGGACAGCAAGGGCTTCCTGGAAGTAGAAACACCTGTACTGCAGACAATCCCCGGCGGTGCATCTGCAAGACCTTTCATCACACACCATAATACACTGGATATTGATATGTACTGCCGTATCGCTCTGGAACTGCCCCTGAAACGTCTGATCGTCGGCGGCTTTGAAAGAGTATACGAAATTGGTCGTGTATTCAGAAACGAAGGTATCTCTGTTCGTCATAACCCCGAATTCACACTGATGGAACTGTATCAGGCATATACAGACTATAACGGTATGATGGATATTACAGAAGAAATGTTCCGTACAGTAGCACAGAACGTACTGGGTACAACAACTGTAAATTACGGCGGCCATGAAATCAAACTGGGCGAACCTTTCGCAAGAATTACAATGGTTGACGCTGTAAAAGAACATACAGGTATCGACTTCGATCAGGTAAAAGATACAGAAGAAGCAAAAGCACTGGCAAAAGAACGCCATGTGGAATTTGAAGATCATCACCAGAAAGGTGATATCCTGAACCTGTTCTTTGAAGAATTCGTAGAAAAGAACCTGATTCAGCCTACATTCATCATTGATTATCCTGTAGAAATTTCTCCTCTGACAAAGAGAAAACCCGATAAACCCGAATTCACAGAAAGATTCGAGCTGTTTATCGTGGGCAGAGAATACGGTAACGCATATTCCGAACTGAATGACCCCATTGACCAGAGATCCCGTTTTGAATATCAGGAATTCCTGAGAGAAAACGGCGACGATGAAGCAAATATGATTGATGAAGATTTCCTGACAGCTCTGGAATATGGTATGCCCCCTACAGGCGGTCTGGGCGTAGGTATTGATAGATTCGTTATGCTGCTGACAGAATCCGTGTCCATTAGAGACGTAATCTTGTTCCCTACAATGAAACCGATCAATGACTAAAACCTTGATTTTTCGGGCTTTGTAAGAGATTTGATGACTGAAAAAAACGAATTTACGACAGTTTGACGACAGTTGAATAAAGTGATTTAAAATATGAAGCACTATTTCTTATAGCGATATGAGAAGTAGTGCTTTTTTATTTTGCGGAAAATATAAAGAATGAGTTATACATAGTCAAAAATAGTAGATAGTGTTTTCGGAATGCCTTTTTGTTCCAGAAATGAGATGGGGGTAGGGTGGTAGTTGGATAGGGGGATGGGGAGAAAACAAACCACAGGGGACACCAAGGGGGCAGAAATGGGTTTCGGAGATTTTGGTTCTGGTGGGGAATATGGAGAGATTTGGAAAGAGATAGTTTTTCTCAAAGATGTTGAAAATTTAAGGAATATCAAAATGTTTTGAGATACAGAGGAATATCAAAAACAGCATGAATCAATAACTGGATATAGCATTATAAAAAAGTTATTTCTACTCTTAACAGTGCATTGCTAAGAATTGGATAGTAAAAATTTTATAAGTCCAGCTAATAAATGTCAATAGATAAATGAAAAAAGTTTTATCTCTAAAAAAGGGCAGACTTATCCCTTGGTAGAAATATCATCAAAAAAAGATATTGATTCATCGGATTTCTGGCACTTTATGCAGCTACGGTACGTTTAGCAGCACTGTATTGGCTGATGTGTTCCTGCGGTGTAATGATTGCGAAGGGCTTTTTATCTCTGAGCATTGCAAAGATTATGTTGCAGACTTTATGAGAAACAGCCCCCATAGCTACGAGCTTCGGTTTTGACTTGCATTTCTTCAGATAATACTCTCGCAATACAGGATTTTTAGCTGTTCCGCTACGAGAAATGGCAATGCTCTGCAAGGTTAATGTATGAATTACACGTCTTGCGATAGAGGAACCCCTTTTAGACATTTTTACCTTGGTTCCTTCGAACTTGCCAGACTGTTTTACAGCCGGATCAAGACCGAAATAGGCAAAAAGCTGTTTAGGCTTTGAAAAAGCGGAGAAATCTCCGATCTCGCTCATAAGAGTGACAGCAGATAGAAACCCGGCACCTTTGAATGTTTCGATCAGATGGATCTGTTTCACGAAATCGGTATCTTCATTGGCGTTGACAAGTTCATGCATGGCATCGAGGATACCTTTGATCTCTTCATCATATTTGCGGATAAAGCTGATATACAAGCGTATGCGTCTGATATTACTATCTAAGATATAGCCGAATTCATTTGCATCATGAGCTGCCTGAATAATGGCATGATATTTGTTCTCAGCATATGCGATCCCGAAACGGGCGGTCGATCTGATAGTATCAAGGATCTCTTGCTTATCTGCTTTAATAAAAGCGTTCGGAGAGGTATATCTGTCTAGTAAAGTCAGAGAGGTATCGGTTGTAACTTTGGAAAATATACCGAGATACTGAGGAAATGCCATATGCAGTTCACTTTGCAGTTTATTTACGTATGCGCTGCGGTTATCTATTAGATCGTAGTACTCACGGCAGAGATTACGGCAGTTTAAGGCAAGATCGGAAGGCATCAGAGAAACCTTCAGATTGGGTTTTAAACCAATAAGAGCAGCTTTTTTTGAATCAAAACGATCATTATGTACTTTTCTAATGTTGATATTTGTGCTATTCTTAGTGATGATAGGATTGATAACTGAGCAGTTAAAAC
>CALASU010000209.1 GCA_937888765.1 uncultured Clostridia bacterium
CTGGGCCTCTTCGCCCTGGGCATGGAAGACTGGGGCCCGGAGCAGCTGCTGCCCATCCTGAGGGAAGCGGGCCAAATCCACCAAAAAGCCACCGCTCTGCTATAACGGAACAGCCGGCATAGCCGGCTGTTTTTCCGTTTCCGGGTAAAATGGCGGGCAGTGCTTGCACCCGGGGAATCCCTGTGGTAAAATCGGGAAAAAAGGGGGAATGACCGTGAAAAGTTGGGAGAAAGTCCGCAGGATGCTCCTGCTGCTTCTGTGCCTGAGTCTGGCGCTGCCCATGACCGGCTGCGGCAAAGAGGAGGCAAAAGTCGTTATTCCGGAGGACATTACACTCCGGCTGGAGGATATTTGCACCGCAGATGGCGTGTCCTATGTGGACGGTCAGCTGTTGCTGGTGGCGAAAGAGGGCACTTCTTACCGGGCCGTGGAACGTCTGGTTAAGGGGGTTGGCGGTGAAATCATCGGCTATATTTCCTTCTCCCGGGATTATCAGATTTCGTTCTCCGGTGGGAAGACCTACGGGGAACTGACGGACCTGGTCCGGCAGCTGGGTAGTGAGGAAGCGGTGGAAACCGTGTCCACAACCGGACAGCCGAGTTTTTCGGAAAGGAGTTTTGCGTTTATCTTTGTTTCCTTTTTCTTGTTTACGTCCGCCTTGTTAAGGGCAACAACAACGGGAATACCAAGCTCAAGAAGCTGTGTGGTGAAAAACAAACTGCGGCTCAGATTTGTTGCATCTACAATATTGATAATGCCATCTGGCTTCTGTTTCAGAATAAAATCCCTTGTTACGATTTCTTCACTGGTATAGGGACGGATAGAATAAATCCCGGGTAAGTCTACCACGGAACAATCCTTTTCCCCACGAATTTCTCCAAATTTCTGGTCTACCGTAACGCCTGGAAAGTTCCCAACGTGCTGATTGGAGCCTGTCAGCTGGTTAAACAGCGTGGTCTTCCCGCAGTTCTGATTGCCTGCCAATGCAAAAATCATGCTGTTCCCCCCTCTGTCACTTCAATATTCTTTGCATCCTCTATACGAATGGTCAGCGTATATCCACGCAGACGCAGTTCGATGGGGTCGCCCATAGGAGCAACCTTTGTAATCATAATTTTTGTTTTGGGAATCAGTCCCATATCCAATAAACGGCAGCGTAATGCCCCTTCGCCGCCTACCTTTGTGATGACGGCATCTTTCCCGATGGGAAGTTCATTCAGTGTCATATCTACCCCTCTATTCTAAATTGTCTGAACAAATATTTTCAAAAACTGATAATTTTTCTCAAAAAGTATACCATGACTAACTCTATGCTGTCAACGAAATGAGTTGCTTTTGACTAACTTTGCTTATCCTACAAAAAGAAAACGGCCCGCTCTCCGCCGCAAGCCGTTTTCATCCGTTCTTTTATTCTGTTTCTCTCAGCAATTCCGTCAGATCCTGCTGATAGCCGCAGACCTCTTTCATCAGTCCTGCCAGTGTTTTGCCCTCCTGCCGCAGGGCATCCATTGTGATATCTGCCGCAATCTTACCCTCGTGCAGAAGCAAGGCACGGTCGATAAAATTTTCAATCTCATCTATTTCATGGGTCGTAATAAAAATCATTTCTTCTCCTGTCAGACTGCCCGAAAGTGCCTGCATGAAATCCTGACGGGTAAAAATATCCTTTCCCATAAAGGGTTCATCCATGATGATGTATTTCGTCCGCTTCGCCATGCCTGCCGCAACTTCTGCCTTTGCTCTCTGCCCTTTGGAAAGGTGCTTGATCGGCTTTTCCTCTAATCTGAAAAACCGCAGCATTTTTTCATAATATGCCATGTCGAATCGGGGATAAAAGTCCTGCAAAAAGCTGCCGAATTCCTTTGGTGTCAGATCACGAAAACAGCTTTCCGCTTCGCTGATGAATGCGATCTCCTCCAAGCGTTCCCGTATATCTGCCCCATCAACGGATATGCGCCCCATTTCCTCTCTTGGCGGCAGAAGTCCCGCCAGTATCTTCAGCAATGTGGTCTTTCCCACACCATTCGCCCCCAATACGCCGATGATCTCGCCGTCCTCCGCTGTAAAGGAAATATCCTCCAATACAAATTTATCCCAAGGCTTATAGGAAAACCATATATTCTTTGCTTCCAGCATTCTTCTCCCCCCAATCAATAGTAATAATTATCCAATCCATACTCCATATAAGTATTCTCGCTCCAGCCAAAAGGCTTCAGCGTGCCACGCAGCGGAAGAGCTTTTCCCAGCCCCCGTTTGAAGATCAGATGTGCTCGTTCTCCAAAAATATTGCTGGTATGAGCACGATCTTCCAAAGGTTCCTGATACTGCCCGATATTGATACGAGAGAGCAGTTTGGTATCATCTTCCTCAAAATCTGTCTCCAGTTTGCCATGATACAGCACAGTACCCGTTTTTTCAGAAACTACCTGTATATCATATCCTACACAGTTAGAACCCCAAAATTTTTTCACAATGTTGTTCTCATTCAGCGGACTTTCATACTTTAATTTCAGATATGTGCCGTCCGTATAATCCAGATAATCTACAGACTTTGTTTCCGAAAGCATTTCTATCGTATCGTCTGCAATCACAAAATAGCGTCCGCCTTCTATAAAATAATGACTCTGGTCGGGGTCTTCTTCGTCAATGATCTCCCGCATCAGTTCCACCCAAAGCACAGCATTTTCCTCTTTTTCCAGAAGCTGTACCGTATCAAATTCATACCCGGAAGCCTCTGCAATATCCGTATCCTTTCTGAACAGCAAATTTCCATTCAGATCATACAGTTCCAGCAGCAGCCTGTCGTTTTCTGTACGGGAAAGCAGCAGTCTGTCCGCTCCGATATTCGTTAAGCCGAGGATTCTGTTTTCTGCATTGACAGGGAAGGTACAAAGAGGTTCTGCTGTCCCGTATTCCTGTGTACTGTACAGCAGCTCTCTGTCATCTTCTCTATATTCATAAGGAACCATATCCGCTTTCTCAATGCGATATAATGCCGCTTCGCCGATACAGTTTTCATCGGTGGCAGGAATCACATAAAAAGCATCTTCCAGATCCGCCGCTTTCAGATCGACTGTTCGCTCTGCATCGTAAAAATCAGAATATACCTCATCGGCATATTTCCATTTTGCATAATAATAGTCCCGTCCCGTCAGCTGTACCCCTGTTTTCAGCTTGGTTTCTTTATTATGTTCAAAATCCCGCATCCGCAGATACAGGTCAATCTTATCCGCCTTGATACCCATAAATTCGTAGGGCATATTTCGATTGCCCCGACCGTGATATTCATATTCCGATTCCTCTGCCGCTTTCAATTCTTCTTCTGTGGTATCCTGCACAAAGGCATCTGCCGCAGGTGCGGTTTCCATCTCGCTATTATAAGGAATATTACTGTCCTTTGGGAAATATTTTCGGATGCTTCCTGCCCCTGCTTTTTCCATCTGCAGGATTTTATCCAGTTCTTCCCCATCTGTCGGGTAATAGGTCTGCATCACTTCTCCATTCTCTACTGCGAAGTGCACCATTCCCGTATTGTCGCCTGCGATCCCCTCAAAGGCAAACACTTCTAAATACGCCCTGTCTCCTGCAATATCTGCAAGTGCAAAAGTACCATTGTCCCTTGCCGTCAGCATATATCCAAAAAACAGAACAAACATCAGAGATGCGCCAATCAGAATCTGTAATACCCGATTTTGTTTCATACCATTCCCATTCATGCCGCACCCCTCCTTAATAATCCGTCCGTCTGTCCAGTCTTTTTATGGTGTATTTCTGTAAAAGCAGCATCAACGCTACTGCAAGAACACCTTTGATAAACGAGCCTCCAAGAGAAGCCTCTGTCCCAAACTGTGCAATCAGTCTTGCCGCCGCTTCATACAGATAGATATACCCGCCAAGCAGGATCGCCCCTGCACTGCCAAGCACACGCACGCCGATTTCCTCTGTATAAAAGCCTGCAAAGAGCAGTCCTGTCAGCATCAGACCTACGCCGCCAATGGCAGAAAGGAGTGTGCCAAACGTACTGGGAAAACAGGTCGCCAGAAAGGTACTATGCCGAAATGCAAGAAACAGCCCGTTTGTCTGCTGTACTTCAATTCCTGTTATCATGTTATCCTTCGCCAATATAAATACTTCCTCTACAGCCTTATTTTCATAAATTGCCGTAATCGGAAAATAAGCCGCCACAAGCAAAATAAGCCAGAGCATATAATACAGCAGGATCGAAGCCAAGGCAGAGAATAAAAACGCAAGATAAACCTCTTTCCGCTTCATCGGCAGCAGAAACAGGGTATAGATTCCCTTTCCATGCTGTGAAAAGCCCCGCAGCTGCGCGGATACCCCAATCAGAAGCATTCCAAGACCGATTACAAAGCAGACAGGAATCATACTTCCATCCAGTGCCATATCGTAGGTCTGAAAGGCTTTCGGGTAATATTCATAACTTATCGGATTACCCATAGGAATTGCCAGAGCCGCCAGATTTGCCAGTCCAAGCAGAAATACCGCAAGCATTACGCCTTTATTCCATTTTTTCCATTGCCACAGGAATAGATAGTTACTCAGTTTCCATACATTTTTCATCTGCTTCCCCCCCTGTTCTGTATTTCTTTTATTGTTTCTCTTTTGATTCTGTTGTTTATTCTGTTTCTTTCCACACTTTTTGAAGCAATGCCATTGCCTCCTCCAATGTCAGCCCATATACCTTCGCCTGTGCCGCAAAATCCTGTATCAGATTCTTCGTCTGTTCCTGTCGTAAGGAATCGAATACCGCTTCATCCCATTTCAGCATACTGACCGCATTGGGCGGTGTTTCCACAATCCCCTCTGCTTCCATCAGGCGAAATGCTTTCTGTACTGTATTGGGATTGATCTTCAGCAGAGCCGCAAGCTCACGCCGTGAGGGAAGCGGCTCACCCTGCATGGCTTCGTCCGCAAAAATCTGCTGTTTCACAAATCCTGCAATCTGCTGATAAACAGGCTCTGTCGTGTTCAGTTCCAGCTTACCGAAGTCCAGCATCGCCGCTTCCCTCCCCTCAACTGTATTACTTGAGTAATACAGTTATCATCTGTAGTATACTTCTCTTTTCTCCCCATGTCAATTCTCTTTCCTTTTTTCCTCAAAAAAAGGGAAACATTTCCCAAAAAGAATGTTTCCCTTAAAATTATCTTATTCTACTGTTACGGATTTTGCCAGATTTCTGGGTTTATCTACATCACAGCCTCTTTCCACTGCCACATAGTATGCAAACAGCTGCATAGGCAGTACACTGTAGGAGCTTGTAAACAGGTGGTTGCACTTAGGCAGGTAGATCACTTCGTCAGCCACATCTTCAATCGCTGTATTGCCTTCTGTCGCAATCGCCAGAACCCTTGCACCTCTTGCCTTCACTTCTTTCACATTGCTCACTGTTTTTTCCAGCAGAGCTTCCTGTGTCGCAATCGCAACAACAGGTGTACCGTCTTCGATCAGAGAGATTGTACCGTGTTTCAGTTCGCCCGCCGCATATGCTTCACTGTGGATATAGGAAATTTCCTTCAGTTTCAGAGAGGCTTCCATTGCCACTGCATAATCCAGACCACGGCCGATGATAAACGCATTTTCACATTTTGCATAATGCTTTGCGATTTCTGCGATTTTTGCATCTACTTTCAGCACTTCTTCCGCACGTTTGGGCAGTTCATGCAGTTCTGCAATCGCCGCTCTGTATGCTTCTTCTGTCATTGTACCGCGTACCTTTGCAAAATGCAGTGCGATCAGATACAGCACGGATACCTGTGTGGTATAGCCCTTTGTGGAAGCAACCGCAATTTCGGGGCCTGCCCATGTATAGATCACGTCATCGCTTTCTCTTGCGATGGAGCTGCCTACCACGTTTACAATAGAGATTACTTTCAGACCCTGTCTTTTTGCTTCTCTCAGTGCCGCCAGTGTATCTGCTGTTTCGCCGCTCTGGCTGATGATGATACAGAATTCACCTTTGTTCAGAATGGGATTTCTGTATCTGAATTCAGAAGCGATATCCACTTCCACAGGGATACGAGCCACTTCTTCCATCACATATCTGCCGACAATACCCGCGTGCATTGCTGTACCACAGGCTACGATATGCACTCTGCCGCAGTTTCTGATTTCTTCTTCTGTCAGAGAGATTTCATCCAGTCTGATGTCATTTTCTGTCAGACGGGGCTGAATTGTTTTATTCAGCACTTCTGGCTGTTCCATAATTTCCTTCATCATGAAGTAATCATAGCCGCCTTTTTCTGCCGCCGCAATATCCCATGTTACATGGTACACTTCTTTTTTGATTTCTGTGCCATCCAGAGCAAACAGTTTTACATCGTCTTTTTTCAGCACAGCGATTTCCTGTTCGTCCAGCAGGTAATATTCTCTTGTATATTCCAGCAGAGCAGGAATATCAGAAGCGATATAGTTTTCGCCTTTGCCCAGACCAATCAGCAGAGGGCTGCCCTGACGCACTGCAACCAGTGTATCGGGGTGTTCGCTGCACATGATTCCCAGTGCATATGCACCACGGATTTTTTCTAACAGCTTTCTTGTTGTGGAGATCATATCCCCATCATACAGATCTTCATACAGATGTGCCACTACTTCTGTATCTGTTTCGGATTTAAAAGCATAGCCCTTTGCAATGAGCATTTCTTTCAGTTCCAGATAGTTTTCAATGATACCGTTGTGTACCACAGAGATTTTGCCGTTCTGGCTGTTATGGGGATGGCTGTTTGTTTCGCCGGGAGCACCGTGTGTTGCCCAGCGTGTATGACCGATCCCGATATGAGAGGGCTTCTGTCCGTCTTTTTCCAGTTTTTCCTTCAGACCTGCCAGTCTGCCTTTTACCTTGATGGTACGGATACCATCGTCATATACGGAAATACCCGCAGAGTCATAGCCACGGTATTCCAGCTTTGCCAGACCATTCAGCAGAACGGGAATCGCCTGGTCTTCACCAATATATCCTACAATGCCGCACATAAAATTTTACCTCCAAAATCAATTTATTCGTCCGTTGCCTTTCTTTTGTCGGGAGCGTTGACCACTCCGTTTTGTA
>CALASU010000210.1 GCA_937888765.1 uncultured Clostridia bacterium
GAGAGCTTCCACTTTTTTGTCTAAAGTTTCTTCTTTCTGGAACAGACGTCTTTCATTTTTCTGAAGCTCGTTTCTTCTTTCGCGAACTTCCTTTTCCAGTTCATTTTTTGTTCTGATACTGTCTTCCTTGGCTTCCAGAAGAAGTTCCTTCTTTTTGGCTTCTGCTTCCTTTACCGCATCTTCAACGATTTTGTGTGCTCTTTCTTCCGCACCGCCAACCTTTGCTTCTGCGATTTTTTTACGGTAAGCCATGCCGCAAACGGCACCAATCACCACGCCCACAACAGCACAGAGAATACTTATCGGATCTATGAAAAACACCTCCCTTATTCAGTTTTCAAAGTACATTTATATTGCCTTTTCACATACCAGTAAGCAGCGCAAAACACGCCTTTTTTATTTTATTACTTTTTTACATATGTGTCAAGGAACAATTCAGTTCGATAAAGTGCTTATTGGTAAATTTATGAATTTTTTTCATAATTTTCTTTTCTCAAGTTCAAATTCACCAAAGCCCATCTCTGCCGCTTCCAGCGTTACTGTGCCGCCGAAGCGTTCCGCAAGCTGTTTCAGGTATGCTTCCTGCGTTCCTGCAAAGGCAGACAGGAGCCTTGCATCTGCTTTGATCGTCACATGGTTATAAATGGTATTGGCAAGAACGCTTTCTGTCTGTCTGCGCATTTTGGTTACCGTCCATTCGATAGAGGGCAGCCTGCCTGTTCCCTCACAGGCACGGCATTTTGTTGTCATCTGGCGTTTCAGAGAAGGTCTTGTCTTCTTTCTGGTTACCTGCATCAGCCCAAGCTCCGTCATCCCCACCACAACGGTTTTGATGCGGTCTTTTCTGACTGCCGCTTCCAGTCTGCGGGTCACTTCCTTCTGGGCTTCTTCGGAAACCATATCAATAAAATCAATGATGATAATACCCGAAAGGTTTCTCAGACGCATCTGCTTTGCCGCTTCCTCTGCCGCTTCCAGATTGGTCTTTAAAATCGTTTTCTGCAGATCCCCCTTGCCTGCCGCCTTACCTGTATTTACGTCAATGACAACACAGGCTTCCGTTTCTTCGATCACAAGGAAGCCGCCGCTTTTCAGCCATACGTGTTCGTCCAGAGCTTTCTCGCTCTGGCTTTCCAGAAAATAGGATTCAAACAAAGGCACTTTGTCTGCATACAGCTTTAAAACAGGCTGCTTTTCACCATTGAAATCCCCTGTTTCCAGAAGCTCTGCATAAGCCTGTCCATCGTTTACCACATATTCCTCTACATCTGCGCCGTAAAAATCACGTGCCGCACGCTGAATGGGATGGTTTTCCTGTAACAGCAGTGCAGGCGGACGGATATATACGCCTTTCTGCAGGGCTTCCCGTTTTTTCAGCAGAAGATTCAGCTCTGCGGCATAGGCTTCTTCGCTTTTGCCTTCGCCGTTTGTGCGAACGATCACGCCGCACCCCTGCGGCAATACTGCTTTCACGGCTTCCCGAATCCGCTTTTTTTCTGTGGCATCCGCAATCTTTCTGGAAATGCCGATTTCCCCCGCTTCATCTGTCAGCAGCACCAGAAATTTACCGGGAAAAGAGATTCTGTCTGTCAGCACAGCTCCTTTGCTCCCTACCGCATCTTTTTCCACCTGCACAATCAGCGTATCCCCCACTTTGGGGCGTTTTTTCTCCGCATCAGAAACCGCTCTGGCACTGCCATAATAATAGTAGGCATTTTTCCCCACACCGATATCCACAAACGCCGCCTGCAGGTTCGGCATCACATTCACAATCCGCCCTGCATATACATTCCCAACAAGACTTTCATCCCGTTTGCTTTCATAATATAATTCTTTCAGTTCTCCATCCTCTGCCAGTGCAATACGGGTCAGATTTTCTGAAATATCCATCAACACTCGTTTCATATAAAATCCCTCTTTTCGGTATTCCGCATTTTTATGGTAACATCATACCCGAAAAAAGGCTTCTTTGCAATTTATTCCCCGCTTTCCCCCAGAAGTCCAGAAGGATCAAGCAATTCTCCGTCCTTCCACACACTGTAGTGCAGATGCGGGCCCGTGGAAAGCCCCGTATTGCCTGATCTGGCAATGATCTGCCCCTGTTTTATTTTCTCTCCTGTCTTTACCAATGGCTCTGACAGATGGGCATACAACACCTCATAGCCGTCTGTTGTTTCATATCGTATCAGCTTCCCATAGGTTGCCGAATTGCGTACCTCTGTCACAATACCGCTTTTCACAGCCGCCACAGCCGTTCCCTCTGCCACTGCAATATCCAGTCCGTTATGAAATTCCGCTTTCTGTAAAATCGGATTTTTTCTCGCACCGAAAGCAGAGGTCAGCGTCCCCTCTACAGGTGGCAGCCAATCCTCTGTTTTCCGCTCCCATTTCAGCCCTGCCCAAGTCAGAATACTAGGGAGATTCCTCTGTATCGGGCAGATACACTTTCTGATCTTCCTGTTCTTCCTGCTCCTCTGTTTCGTTTCCGCCTTTGAAAACAGGCAGGGAAAGTTCATGCTTCTGTAAAAACGCTTCCACACGCTCCTGCCATCCCTGCACCTGCTCTATGGAAATCTGTGCAGAGATCGTTTCTCTGATCCGCTGACAGACTGCCTGCGAGGAAGCGGAATCAAACAAAGAGATCAGCAGAACCCCGCCAACCAGTACCGCTGATACATAAGTGCGAAACGCAAGCAGTCCGCTCCGTTCCTCTGTTCGGCGTGCGGTTTCCCGACTGCGCATCCGCCGCTCCATCTCCCGCCGCCGTCTTCTCTTTTCCTGCTCCGTCATTAAACTTCTCCTTTCTTTTCGAGGGACGCTGTCCCTCGAGCTCCCTGCCAAAGGGGTAACCCCTTTGGAATCCTAT
>CALASU010000211.1 GCA_937888765.1 uncultured Clostridia bacterium
AACCCGAGCCTGTTCCCGAACCCGAGCCTGTTCCCGAACCTGCTCCCGAACCCGAACCTGCTCCCGAACCCGAGCCTGTTCCCGAACCCGAACCTCAGCCTACATTCTTCTATACAAATATTTATGAACGTATTGTAAAACGCTGTGCAAAAGAGTATCTGGAACGCTTCGGCTGCTGTACCTGCCCCCGCTGCGAAGCAGATACCATTGCACTGGCTCTGAGTAATCTGCCTTCCAAATATATCATCACAGATTACGATAACGTAGGCCCGCTGATCAGCTTCTATGAAAGCAGACTGCAGTCCTTAATCATCACAGAAGTAACAAAGGCGTGTCTGGCTGTCAATGCCAATCCCCGCCACTAAAACAGAAAACTCCTCAGACAACCATCTGAGGAGTTTTGTTTTTTGTTTTTTGTTTTTTATTCTTGACTGCTTTCTTCCTGCAGTACATCTGCCGCTTCTTCCAGTTCTTCTTCATCAAACTGATATTCCTGCAGATCTCTCCAGATTGCATTTACGTTTTCTACACTGTCAATATATACCTGTGCGATGGAGTTGGCAGGAATACCCAACAGCTCCGCACATTTGCTGGTAGCCGTCCAGTCAGCCTTTTCATAGCTTTTTACCAGTTCCAGCAAAATTGCGCATTTGCCTTCGTTCTTTACCAGTGCTTTATAAAGGATTTCATTCAAAGGCACCTGACGCAGAATTTCTTCCATGGTAGCATTTACCATCATCGTCATGGTAGAGAACATCCCCAGCAGATACGCTTCGGATTTTGTGATTGGCATTTTCTGTGCAAAATAGAGCAGTTCAGAACAGAAGGTTGCTCTCAGCAGGGAAATCTTCAGCATATCTTCAGAACCTGTATCCTGTTCTGCATCCCTGTCAAAGCTGAGCAGATATACCCATTTTTTCAGCTGTTCAATCCCCAGAACCACAATCGCCTGTTTTACAGAGGATGTTTTATAGCGCAGAGCAAAGTGCGCAGAGTTTACGATACGAAGCAGACGATAGGTCAGGGAAGCATCTCTTTCAATGATCTGTTCCAATTCATCCACATCGGGAATTTCCTTTGTTACTGCAACCACAAGCTGGAAGAAGTTGCTCTTCATATAGTGCACCTTATTCGCTTTGATGATTGCCGCTTCCGCTACATAAGACCCTTCATAATAATCAAAATCATAGGATGTTGCCATTTCATACAGCTTAGGGGTATCAATATTGAATGCAATACACATTTTGTTAAAGCCCTTTGCCATACGCAGGATATTATCTATGGTTTCTTCTTTCTGGTTTTTCACATCAATTTTGATATAATCCGTGTATTCCAGAAAACCAAAATATCTGGGTATGAACTGGAAGTCGTTGATTGCAATTTCATAGCCCGCTTCCTTATATTTCTGCACCATCTTCTGTGCCAGAGGATGTGTGATGACATTATCTTCGATCTGAATGACCAGTTCATCTGCTTTAAACATCTTGGGAATGTTTTTAAACAGCAGATTCGGTGTAAAGGTAATAAAGATTTTTGCCTCTTTTTCAATCTTATCTGTATTCTGACTCAGAAATGTAGAAATTGTTTCTGCCGCACTGTAGTCCACATTCTGATTGTACAATTCATTCTCTACATTAAACAAAAGCTCATTCCCAACCAATTTATGGTCGCTGGTCTTAATGGGCTGTTTTACCACAAATTTATGCACGTTCAACACCTCCAAGCGACTGCATTCTTTTGTAAACTGCTATCTTCGCTGTATCTGTTATCTTCTGTCTTCTCTTTCCAGCAGATGATCCATAACCTCTACCAGATGACCAATTTCTGGCTTGGACAGCTGTTCGTCTGCACCAACTTCTTTCCCTTTGATCTGCATTTCAGGAGAGATCAGGGAGGAGAAGATGATAACAGGAATCTGTTTCAGCTTATCATTTGTTTTTACCAGTTTTGTCAGTCTGTGACCATCCATTTCAGGCATTTCAATATCTGTGATCAGCAAAGCCACTTTTTCTCTGATATCTTCCTTTTCTGTTGTTTTTGTAAGTTCAGACAGATAATCCCATGCTTCCTGACCGTTGTCGAATTTTTCGATATTCACATAGCCGGCTTTGATCAGCGCTTCTTTGATGATTTTAGACAGCAGCACGGAGTCTTCTGCCAGAACAACAGGACGCTGGTTTCTGTTTCTTTCGCCCATGCGTTCAATTTCGGACATCTGAATAGAAGTTTCGGGTGCGATTTCCGCTACGATCTTTTCAAAGTCCAGTACAGTTACCAGATCACCGCCGCACTGCGCAATGCCTGTTGTAATACCTTCTTCTTCGCCTGTTACAGTCTTATCGGGTTTCATGATATCTCTCCAGGAGATACGGCTGATACCTACCACAGTATGCACACGAAATGCCACATGAAGATTGTTGAAATGTGTAATGATGAACAGGTCTTTTTCATGTTTTTCCTGTCTTTCTCCTGTTACACAGTAAGGCAGGTCGACTACAGTGATCAGCAGATCTCTGGGTTTGAAAATACCTTCTACTGCAGGATGTACATGAGGCATGGGTTTTACCTCATCGGACATAATGATTTCTTTTACTTTCGCAACATTGATACCATACAGTACCCCGTTGATCGTAAACTGCATAATTTCAATTTCATTTGTACCTGTTTCCAGCAGGATATCGCTTTTTACCACATTTTTCTCCATACTGTTTTACCTCCTTATATCCATTCCCAGGGCTTATTGTTTTTATTATCGTATAATACAATATTACAGAGTTTTTTCCGGTTTACCGAAGGATTTAATGGTAGCAACGCCTGTTGCGGAATCAAAATACATAGTTCTTGCATAGTTCAAACCTGTATCCTCTGCCACAATGCGAATGCCTTCCCGTCTTAAGATTTCTTTTACTGTTTTTGTATTTCTTTCCCCAATGTTACCCCATTCGGCATTACTGAGGGTATCGAACATTTTTGCACCGCCTGCAATCTTGCAGACCATTCTGCTTTTTACCGCACCAAAGGCTGTCATTTTGCGGATGGTTTCCTGAATGCCGGTGTCTGCAAATTTATATACATTACTGGTAGTATTGGCAGAACTGCCCGCAGGAGCAGTCGGAAGCATGATATGTACCATTGCTGCCATTTTGATCACGTTATCATAAAAACAAATGCCAATGCAGGAGCCGAGCGCATAGGTGACCAGCTGTGCCGGGGCTCTGCATAATTTCATATCGGCAATGCCGACGATATACGGTTTTCCACTCAATGACCCACAACCCCCAATTTATGCAAAATATGATCCAACGATTCTTCTGTAGGCAGCAGCAGCAGTTTGCTGTATACTTCTTCGCCGTCGCAAAGGAAAGTGCCGTTGATTGTCATCAGATGATCCATTGTATAACCATACATGGCAATAGGCACATCCATAATGCCGCCCAACATATTGATTGCAACAGAGGGCACAGACAGATTCATGGTGATTCCCGTCAGGCTGGACATTGCATTGATATAAGAAGAAATAATGATATTGCCTACTTCTGTCAGTGCGGAGGTTTCCATAGCATCAATCTGGCTCAGATCTTCGATGTGGTCATTCAGAAGACCGCCCAGTACTGTATTGATAAACTTCAGATTCTGCAGGAACAGCATCAGACCCTGCACTTCACCAGAGAGTTCTACCAGCACAGCCGCAACGATTTTTTCAGGACCGCCCAGTTCATAAATGGCTTTATTGAATTCTACCAGCTTTACTTCAGGAACTGTCATTGTGATTTTTTTGCCCAATACAGTAGAAAGTGCTGTTGCCGCATTACCTGTACCGATACTGCCAATTTCTTTCAAAACGTCAAAATCCAGACTCTTTTCGTCTTCGTATTTTTTAAAGCCCATATGATCCTCCTCTTATTCCTCTCGTTCCTCTTGTTCTTTCTGTGGCTGTTATGCTTTATTGACGCAGACTGTTGATTGTTGTTTCCACTTCGTCTGTAGTCTGTACCATTTTCAATGCAAACTGATATGCTCTCTGCGCTTCAATCATTTTTGTCATTTCTTCTGCCATGTTCACATTGGATTCTTCTGTATGCCCCTGTAAAAGTAAAGAATCACTGTTTTCTGCCACAACGGCAGTACCGTTTTTTTCTACAGGAGAAAATTCATTGTCCCCCACATGCAGCATACCGTCAGTTGTACGGAAACGATATACCCCAATCGGTAACTTGGATTCTTTATTTGCATCATTGACTTCTATCGTTTTTCCGTTTACATCCAGAACATATTTGCCGTTAGCCGCTGTCAGCAGAAATTTACCGTCCTGCTGCTCAGACAAATGGAAAGTACCGTCTCTTGTATATGTAATTTCCTGAGATTCCGGATCCTGCAGCGCAAAGTAGCCCTGTTCCAGAATCACATAATCATATGGCATTCCTGTAGGCACCAGATGTCCGACAGAATGATCCGTATTGGTTTTTTCCAGTCTTACCCCACTGGAGGCAATCATCTGTACGCCTTCCTGTGCAGGGGGATTCAGTTCATTGTAAATGAGATTTGCAAAAATTGCGTCACTCTTTTTAAAACCCGTTGTTGTCAGATTGGCAAGGTTATTTGCCACAACATTCATACGTTTTTGCTGTGCAGAAGCACCCGCTGCTGCTGCATAAAAAGCAAGATCCATACGCTTTCACACTCCTATGTGTTGCCCACAGGCATCTTTTTAATTGATTTTGCCGATTTCCGTTGTTGCCTTCGCCAGCATCTGGTCATACATCTTCAATACCTGTGCCGCACTTTGCAGATGTCTTTCACTTTCAATCATGGAAACCATGGATTTCAGTGCATCCACATTGGATTCCTCCAGAACCCCCTGCAGGATCGCACCATTCGCAGGCAGAGTCGCTCCGCCGCCTGTAAAATAAACGCCGTCTTTTACCAGCTGAGATTTATCCATAACCGTTACCAGATCAATCTGGTCTATGTAGTTGCCATTGCAGTCAAACACACCGCCTGCAGCATTGACTGTAATATTTTCCGCATGGAACTGTGGTGTAATCACAGTTCCATCCTTTGTCTGCTGTCCTGCCTGCGGATCAAAAACACGAATCGGGCCATTTTTCCCCAGAAGCAGACCGCCGTTCTGCATACACATATAGCCTTCATTATTCAGATTCAAAGAAGAGCCTGCACGCGTATACATAATCTGTCCATCCAGCTGAATCTGGAAAAACCCCTCACCCTCAATCGCAAGGTCAAGTTTTTTTCCGGTTTCCCGCAAATTGCCCTCTGTAAAATCTGTAACGGTTTCTCTCGGAATCCGTGCCATTGTTACCTCTGCCAATCCAACCGGACTGCTTTTATCGGTATTTCCGGTTCTGCTCATCATTTCTTCGCCAAATGTAGAAGAGATCAGCTGATCCCCGCGAAAACCGGGTGTACTTACGTTTGCCATATTGGAACTGATTACATCCAGATTGCGGCGCTGTGTCAGCATACCGGATGCCAGATTATAAAATCCCTTCACCATGCTCCATCAAATCCTTTCTGCCTGAGAAATTTTCCCGATCCAGAAGTAATTTCTGTTCGAAAATCTGTTTGAGAATGTTTTATTTTTTTGCCTGCATATAAATTCTTAGTTTACGCAGGGCATTGCTGTGTATCTGCGATATGCGGGACTCGCTCAGGCTCATTACCGCTGCGATCTCCTTCATATTCAACTCCTGTCTGTAATGCAGAGAAAGTACGGTCTGCTCATTCTGTCTGAGGGTTTCAATCCCCTGATTCAAAATGTCCCGCATTTCCTTATTCTCAAAGGACTGCTCGGGTGTACAGCCTGTATCGGCAATATTCTGCACCCCGCCGCTCTGCCCTTCAAAGAAAGCATCCAGAGAAATCAGATTATACAGATTTGTTTTACTGAGCATTTTGCTCTGATATTTTTCCAGAGATACCCCCAGATGTTCCGCCATTTCCTCATCTGTCGGAAACCGTCCCAGCTGATTAAAAAGATCATTGGTTGCATCATCAATCATACGGGCATTTTTGCGTACATTACGAGGAATCCAGTCCTGCTTGCGTGCCATATCAATGATCAGCCCCCGCAGACGTTTGGAAATATAGGTTTCAAACTTTACATTCATACTGGGAGCAAATTTATCAATCGAGTTCATCAGAACGATCACGCTCTCATTTACTATATCGTCCATTTGTGCAAAACTCATATAGACACCTTTCATCTGCACAGCAATATTTTTGACAATATAGATATATCGCAATACAAGTTCCCGCTTAATCTGCGGGCTTCTGTTTATTTGATATTCCAGAAAAAGCTCCTCATTGGTTTTTTCTTCCAAATGAGTTTCCATTTACTGCTCCCTCCTTTACTTAAAGGGTAATGTTGCCAATCGCCTGTATCTGTACGTTATTTGCAATTTCATGAAAAGACAGTACATAAATGTCCGGATAGAACTGCTCAATCAGACGATAGAAATACAGTCGAATGACATGGCTTGTCAGAATAATGGGCGGCTGCCCCAATTCTGCAAATTTCTTCACCAGATCCGCAAGCTGTGTGATAATTTTCTGCATCGCTTCGGGGTTCAGGGCCAGATACAGCCCGTTTTCATTTTTCGCCAGACTGGAAGCAATCAGTTTTTCCACTTCAGCATCCAGTGTGATAATACGCATCTGTCCATCTGTGCAGAAACGTCTTGTAATCGTACGCTTCAGAGCTACACGCACATTTTCCGTAATGGTATCCAGATCCCTTGTCGTTGCAGAGGAATCCATAATACTTTCCAGAATGGTCGCAAGGTCTTTGATCGGAATTCCCTCTTTCAGCAAGGAAGAGAGAAGCTTCTGGAAACCTGCATAGGTAATAACATTCGGGAAGGCTTCTTCCACCAGCTCAGGCAGCTGCTCTTTCAGGTTGTTTACCAGCATTGTCACTTCCTGCCGCGTCATCAGCTCAGAAACATGTTTTTTAATCGTTTCAGACAGATGTGTTACGATAACGGAAAGAGGGTCAATAACGGTATATCCGTAAATTTCCGCAATTTCCTTTACATCCGGCGTAATCCACTTACTGGGGATACCGTACGCCGGCTCTATGGTTTCAATACCGTCTACTTCTCCTGCAGGGCTGGGAGGTTCCAGTGCCAGATAATAATCTGTCAGAATTTCCCCTTTCGCCACTTCTTCGCCTTTGATCTTAATGACATACTGATTGGTGTTCAATGCGGCACTGTCGCGCAGACGAACAGAGGGGATAACAAAGCCCATTTCCTGTGCATACTGTCTGCGGAAAATAACGATACGGTTAATCAGCTTACCTCCGCTGGATTCATCTACCAACGGAATCAGGCTATAGCCAACTTCCATTTCAATCGGCTCCACATTCAGAAGAGAGTAGATATTGTTGATGTCTTTGTAATAATCTTCTTCGGTTACAGGCATTTCGGGCTGTTCCTCTGCTGCAGTCATCATGTCTGTGCCCATATCACTGCCCATAACACCGGCAAGCTGCATTCTTTTGCGTGCAGTCAGTCCAAGTGCAATCATAGCCGCAGCTACGATCATCAGCTGAATATGCGGCAAACCGGGCATCAGTGAAAAAATCGCCATCAGAATACCGCCGACCAGAAACGCCTGCGGCTGCGCCAGAAACTGTCTGGATACATCTGTATTCAGACTGCCTTCCGATACGGAACGTGTTACGATCATACCTGTAGAGGTAGAGATCAACAAGGCAGGAATCTGAGAAACCAGACCGTCCCCGATGGTTGCGATCGTATATACCGTCAAAACTGTACTAAAATCCATTCCCCCCTGCACCATACCAATGATGCAGCCGCCAAGGAAGTTGATTGCGGTAACGATAATGGACATCGTTGCGTCCCCTTTTACGATCTTGGTCGCACCATCCATTGCACCGTAAAAATCGGCTTCCTTCTGGATTTTATGACGCTGTGCTTTCGCTTCCAGTTCCGTAATCATACCGGCACTCAGGTCAGCATCAATCGCCATCTGTTTACCGGGCATTGCATCCAGTGTAAATCTGGCAGCAACTTCAGAAACACGTTCTGCGCCCTTGGTAATAACAATAAACTGCACCAGAACGATAATCAGGAATATAATAAACCCGACAACGGCATTTCCTCGCAGTACAAAATTACCAATCGCAGCAATAACCTGCCCCGCCTGTCCGCCTTCCGTCAGAATCAATCTCGTTGACGAAATATTCAGACCGATACGGAACAAGGTTGTTATCAAAAGGAGCGAAGGAAATATGGAAAATTCCAGCGACTCCTTAATATTCATCGTAATCAGCAGTATAATCAGCGAAATCGAAATATTCAGAATAAAGAAGATATCCAATATAAATGGATGCAACGGTATTACCAGCAGTAATACAATTACAACCACAAATAATGAAATTGAATTGTTTAAAAGCTTTTTCATACTCTTCGCTTCTCCGCCATTTCAAACTTTTTTGAACCAGAACTCAGATCTTATGGTTCAATTTATAAATATGTACAAGGATTTCTGCCACAGCCCCATAAAATTCCGGAGGCAACTCCTGATTGAGCTCAGTGGTCGCAAAAATCCCTCTGGCAAGTGGTCTGTTTTCGATGACGAATACATTATTTTCTTCCGCCACCTTTATAATACGCAATGCCACATAATCCTGCCCTTTTGCCAGCAGAACAGGAGCGGCATCCTTTTCGGGATCATATCGCAGGGCTACCGCAAAATGCGTCGGGTTTTTGATTACCACGTCGGCATCGGGTACCTGCTGCATCATACGGGCCATAGCGCGCTGTCTCTGCATCTGTTTGATCTTCCCCTTGATTTTGGGATCCCCTTCCATCTGCTTGTATTCTTCCTTGATTTCCTGCTTACTCATCTTCATCTGGCGTTCATGTTCCCATCTCTGGTAATAATAGTCGAGTACGGAAACAGCCACAAATGCTGCACAGATTTTCATTGCCATACTGAACGCCGACTGCAGCATATAGCCGCTGGCTGTCAGCAGATCCACAGAAAGCAGCCTCGGCAGCTGCAGGAATTCATCTCTGATAAAATCAAACAGAATATACAGCAGAATCACAATTTTGACGATGCCTTTTAAGACATCGACCAGACTTTTCAAAGAAAAAAATTTCTTCATCCCCGTAATGGGGTTTAATTTACTGAATTTGGGTTTCAGCGGTTCTGTAACAAAAAGCGGCTTTGTCTGATATACCGTAGCCGCAATGGATAATAACATAGTAAATGCCATCAGGGGAGCAACAACTTTTACTGCCACCACAACGGCATCCAGAACCATTTCTATGACACGCTGCGCCGGCAGCTCTGCCATCGTTTCCATATACCCAAAATATTTAAAAAGAAACTGCTTCAAAGATGTATACGATGACAGGATCGTCACTTTCAGTATACATAACCCGCCGATCAGCGTAACAATCGTTACAACATCTTTACTTACAAATACATTACCTTTCCTTCGCTCGTCCCGCCGTCGCTTTGGGGTGGCCTTTTCGGTCTTTTCGCCGGACACCGCTTATTCCCCCCTTTATCCTCTCATAACAGTAAGCATTTCCTTCAGGCTTTGGATCAGCATATCCAGCGTTTCCAGTATAAAGTCGGCCATTGGGAAAAACAATATAACCAATACGATAAATCCGACCAGCATTTTTATCTGAATATTTACGACAAAAACATTGATCTGGGGAATGGTTTTCATCAGAATCCCTACACCACATTCTACCAGGATCTGAATGACCAGCATCGGCATAGCAAGACGAAAGATCAACGTAATAAATTCACAAAAGAACGTCAGAGCGGCTGATGCCACCTCCGGTCCTAAACTGATACTTCCATATGGTACGATTTCTGCAGAAGTCATAAAAATACGCAATACCGCTAGATGTGCATCTGTTGTCAGAAAGCATAAAGCAAACATATAGTTTAATAAATTCGCTGTAACAGTTGCATTGGAATTACTCTGTGCATCAAAAATCGTAGCCATAGACATTCCCATCTGATAATCCATAATCGAACCTGCAAATATAATGGCACCGGTCAGAAAATTAAATACCATTCCCAAGACCATTCCTACTGCAAATTCTTTTAATAAAAGTACTGCATATCCAATCACATTGCCCATATCCACCATGATCGGCGGAGTAATACCGTAAACCACAAGGGTTAGTATCATAATAAAGCCGCTTTTTACCACCGCCGGGATATTTTTTCGTCCCAGAATGGGATTGAACACAATACACCCTGACATTCGCATCAGAATCAACGAAAACAAAGCAATGCTTCCCTCTATATCAAGCATAGGCATACTTCCTTCCGTATTACATCATTCCGAACAGCTCTATGGTATATTGCTGCAGCACTTCCAGCATCCAGGAGCCTGTTAAAAGGAATATTGCCACCAGGGCCAGCAGCTTCGGTACAAATGTAATTGTCTGTTCATGGATCTGTGTCGCTGCCTGCAGAATCGCAATCAGCACCCCAACCCCCATGCTCAGAAGCAATGCCGGAGCACTCAGCTTTACGGCAATCATAATACCGGTTCTCAGGATGTCCAGTACTTGTGCATTATCCAAATTCTATCCCTCCCAATTACCTAGTTAAAGCTTTGTACCAACGTTGAAAACAGCAGCTCCCATCCGTTTACCGTAATAAACAGCAGCAGCTTAAACGGTGCGGACAGCATCGCAGGGGGCAGCATAATCATACCCATTGACATCAATGTCGTTGCTACAATAATATCAATCAATATAAACGGAATATAGATTAAAAAGCCCATGATCAGTGCACGCTTCAGTTCTGTTGTAACAAATGCAGGCACAACAATGCTCAAAGGCAGATCCTGCACGTTTTCGGGCGGATCTGTTACACCTGCCATCTCTTCAAACATCGCCAGTGCACTGTGCTCTGTTTGCCGCAGCATAAATTCTTTCATCGGAACAACCGCTCTTTGCAATGCTTCCTGCTGTGAAATTTCTTCATTACGGTACGGCACATAGGCTGTTTCCGTAACCTCCGTTATCACAGGCGACATAATAAACAGCGTAAGGAACAGCGCAATCCCGATCAATACCGTATTCGGCGGGGTCTGCTGCACGCCCATTGCCGTTCTTGTAAAAGAAAGCACAATGATGATCCTTGTAAAACAGGTCATCATCAGCAGCGCAAAAGGCAAAAGGGAGATACTCGTCATGAGGAATATCAATTCCAGCGTCTGTATAGAATTACCGTTAATATTGATTACTGCATCCTGCATGGTGTTACACTCCCAACATGAAACCGTTTTTTCTGTCTTGCTTTCTGCGTATTTCCCGCAGTTTTTGTTTGGGAGTAAGCCCGCAAAGCGAACTTACTCCTCTTTCCCTTTTCCTATTTTGTTTCTGATAACAGATGCGAACTGAGAAACATTTTCAAAAGGAATCTGGTCCTGCAGCTCTGCCAGTCTTTCATTTGGCACAACCTGCCCTTCTTCCAGTTCCTGCAATAAACGCACACTGTCCTGAGATACCCCTAAAAGATAATCCTTGTGTCCTACACGCACAATCACAACGCTTTTATCCCGTCCGACAAAGGCTCTGTCAAGTACCTTGATATTGCCTGCCATACCGGAGGAAATACTGCCGCTGCCAACCTTGCGGCTGACAATATAGCTCAGATACAGTATTGCCGCTACCGCAAACAGCATCATGATCAGGCTGAGAATATCACCTAAAATATCAAGCATTCTGTGTTTCCTTCTTTCCTATCCGGAAATCAGCCCAGAATAGACTGTACTGTTTTCAGAATTCTGTCGGGTTTGAAGGGTTTTACAATAAAGTCCTTTGCACCGGATTTGATAGCGTCAATAACCATTGCTTCCTGACCCATTGCGGAACACATAACAACTGTTGCATTGGGGTCACCGCCTTTGATCGCTTTCAGAGCTTCCAGACCGTCCATGTTAGGCATTGTGATGTCCATGATTACCAGATCAGGTTTTACTTCATTGTATTTTTCAACTGCCTGCAGACCGTCTGCTGCTTCATGGATTTCCGCACCGCCGTAACCGTTTTTCACCAGTGCATCCTTAACCATCATTCTCATAAATGCTGCGTCGTCTACCAATAAAATCTTTGCCATTGTGTTATCTCTCCTCTTAAATCTTTGTTTTTGTATGTTTGTTCTGCTTTTTCTATGTTGCTGCATCTGCTTATGCAGATGGTCTTACCATGGTTATTCGCCGCTGAGCAGCTTGAAATCGGGATTTTTCACGATTTCAGTGATTCTGACAGCAAAGCTGTCTTCTACGACAACAACGTCTCCGCGGGCGATGCACTGACCGTTTGCATATACATCGACCTGTTCGCCTGCCAGTTTATCCAGCACAACCAGAGAGCCGTCTGTCAGTTCCAGAATGTCCTTTACAAATTTCTTTGTACGACCGATTTCTACAGAAACTTCCAGGGGTACATCCATAATCAGGGAAAGGTTTTCTGCCTGTTCCTGTCCAAGTCCGTCCTCATCCTCTTCAAACGTAGGTGTCTGAATAGGTTTTACATTGATGAGTCTGGGATCTCTGGGTTCCTTTTCTTTAGCGTCTTTTTTCTTATCGGGTGCAGGCTGTTCCTGTCCGGGCATACCGTACATACCCATAGGAGGATACATACCGTAAGGATACATACCCATAGGAGGATACATACCCATCTGCTGTCCGTCGGACATACCATACATACCCATAGGAGGCATAGCGTACATACCCATCTGCGGCATCTGTCCCTGCATAGGCTGCTGTCCCATCTGGGGAGGTACCTGACCCATCTGACCCATCTGAGGGGGCATCTGCTGCTGAGGAGGAGCCTGCTGTGGTGCAGGTGCAGGTTCGGGTGCGGGCTCAGGTGTACCGCCGCCCATACCGCTTAACAGCTTTTCAATCTCATCCTGGCTCATCACACCGCCGCTGGAGGCCGCAGGTTCGGGTGCAGGTTCGGGTGTACCGCCGCCCATACCGCCTAACAGTTTTTCAATTTCTTCCTGGCTCATCACGCCGCCGCCGGATGCTGCAGGTTCTGGTGCAGGACTTGCCATACCGCCCATCAGTTTTTCGATTTCTTCCTGGCTCATCACACCGCCGCCGGATGCAGATTCTTCGCTGCCTGTATCTTCCTGATAGTCTTCATTTTCCAGACCCAGGTTGAATGCAGAGAGCAGCTTTTTCGCCAGAGAAATAGACATCAGATTGATGAACTGGCTTTCTACTGCGTCTTCGATTTTCAGACGGAAGTATGCAACGACTTTTTCGTCGTCCTGTTCAAAATATTTTTCCTTGAAAGATTCCAGATCCGGAATTTCAAAGGAAATGGGTGTGGAGATATTCACTACCTCACCCAGAAATTCAGAGAGGGCTGTAGAGGATGCACCCATCATCTGGTTCATAACCTCACAGACCGCACTCAGATTCATTTCATCCAGTTCAAATTCTTCATCGGGAATTTCCATCCCCATCAGAATCTCACAGATGACCTTTACATCGTGACGTTTGAGCAGCATCACGTTTCTGCCGCTCAGACCGGAAATGTATGTAATTTCAACCCCGATTGCGGGTTCGATTTCTGCAAATTGGAATTCCTCTCTGCTGACTACCGAAACACTGGGTGTTGTGATATCTGTTCTTCTGCTCAACATTGTAGAAACAGCAGTAGCCGATGCACCCAGGCTGATATTTAGGATCTCACCAATCGCATCTATTTCTAAAGAACTAAATTTTTTCGAGCTCATTTTTTCCTATTCTCTCCTTTGCGATGAAATCGGTAATGCTTATAATACATCGCTAATTTTTATAGCCATCTTCTTGTTACTTGTTCCCAGATAGCCCTTGAACCAATCCTTGTCGGAAATGATCAGAGTTACTTCGGAATCCTTCGGTTTATTCAGATTGATGACATCTCCCACCTGCAGATTATAAACATCCTTCAGCTGCAGATTTGCTCTGCCCAGCTCTGCCCTGATTTCCAGAGTCGTACGCTTGATATTGTCAAATACAATCTGCGAGGTCTGTTCTTTTTCTTCTTCTGTAAGATTATCACGTGCAGATTTTCTGTCCATAATTGCGAATACGGTAGAAAGCACGCCATCCGGCAGACAGATATTGATCTGCCCCCTTGCTTTGCCGATCTGTACACTCAGCATAACAATCGCTACGGATTCCTCACGGCTGATTTCCTGCATCATAGTCGGATTCGTTTCCACACGATTCAGGTCAAACTGCAAATCCAGATAGTTCGTCCAGCCATCTGCCATAACATCTACCATATATTTTACAATTGCCTGATAGATCCGCAGTTCAATATCCGTATAGGTATAAGAAGAAGAAACCTCATCTACCTCATCACTGGTACTGCCCAACATATGGTCAATCATACACAGCATGGAAGGTGTATCAATTTTCATAACAATCGGCTCTTTTGCCTGACCTTCCTGCGATGTTACATTGATGAGTGTCAATACATCATTGTCATTCAAGGAATTTGAAAATTCGTAGTATCGCTGTTCTTCTACATCAATGATATCCACCTGACAACCTGTCCGAAGTATACTGTTGATGCGAGAGGATACCACTCGGGAATAATTCTCATGAATACTTCTGAGCAGTCGCAGTTTATCTCTTGTAAACTTCTTCGGACTATAGAAATCGTACTTTTTAAATTTCTTTTCTTCCTGCTTTGTTTCTTTTTCTTCTGCAGCATCCGCTCCTGCTGTGTTAGCATTGCCCGACTGCATCGAACTTAACAATGCATCGATCTGGCTTTGCGTCAACACTTCAGACATACCTCATCGCCTCCTTCCCTTACCCGATTTTCATACTCTTCATACACTCGTCTGTGTTTTTTCTGTATTATTATATAATACAATTTTATCGGGCATTTGTCATTCTAAATTTATTTCTCTGTAGTATTCTTCCAGTGTTCTCATTTCACTGTTATTCTTTGTGATCAGAATTTCAACCCTGCGGTTTTTCGCTCTGCTTTCTCTTGTATCAAAGGGGCTGATGGGTCTGAACTGTCCATACGAGCAGGCTACCAGCTTTTCCGGTCCAAGGATATTTTTCAGCTGCAGATGCAGCAGAACCTCTGTTGCTCTGTTGGAAGCCAGAAATCTGTCACTGATGGGTTCATTTGCCTGATCGGGCAGTGCCTGAGAAGTATGTCCCAGTACACGCACCTCTTCAATCGTATTGCTTGCAGAAGCCAGTGCTTCCGCAACCTGATCCAGTACGATCTTGCCTTCTTCCTTCAGATGATAGCTGTCCCCGTCAAAGAAGACATTATCTCTGAATGTAATAAAGGTAAAGCCGTCCCCCTTGGAGATCTCAATATCCTGTTCATACCCATTCTGCTGCACAAACTGCTTCATCAGACGATACAGTTCATCAAAAGCTTCCTGCTCTTCTGCAGGGTCATGACTGCCCCTAACAGGTTCATCGTGGCTGTCATTTGGTTCTGTTATTGTAACTATCTGAGACAATTCACTGCTTTCCACCGCACTGGGATTGAAGCTCTGTACAATCATCTTCCATTTCTCCTGACTGACCGTAGACATGGAATACAGAAGAACAAAAAAGCACAGAAGCAGCGTAACCATGTCACCGTATGTGTCCATCCAGTTGGCCCCACCCGATGATTTTCTTTGTCGTTTTGCCATTTTCAACACTTCCTGTTGGTTATTTATTTACTCCTCGCAAGAACTTATTTTTTCTTGCCTTTCTTGCCGCCTTCTTCGCCTTCACCGCCGGGGCCGCCGCCCAGAGCCTGTTCTCTCACGCTCTGTTCCAGGAAGGAAATCAGTTTTTCTTCCATAAATTTAGGTGTTTCACCGGACTGAATGGAAAGTACACCTGCAATGATAATTTCCTTACAAAGATATTCTTCATCACTGCGTACACGCAGCTTATTGGCAATGGAGTTAAAGATCAGGTTCGCCAGAATACAGCCGTAGAATGTTGTAGTCAGGGCAACGCTCATGTCCTTACCCAGATTGGAGCCGCCGCTGCTCATATCCATACCTTTCAGCATGTTGATCAGACCAATCAGTGTACCAATCATACCATAAGCAGGTGCCATAGAGGAAGCCTTTTCATAAATTCCTACGCCGTCCTCGTGTCTGGTTGCCAGTTTGTCCAGATCCGTTTCCAGCATACTTTTTACTTTTTCGGGGTCTGTCGCATCGACAATCAGCATAATACTCTGCTTGAAGAAAGGGTCTGTCTGTTCATTTGCCTTTTCTTCCAGTGCCAGCAGACCGTTTTTTCTGGCAATCTGAGAAAATTCTACCAGCGTCTGGATATATTCCAGAGGTTCATAGCGATTCCCGGAAAGCAGAATTTTCATATGCTTGGGAATCTTTTTCAGTGTGCTTGTGGGATAACTTGCCACGATTGTTGCGATCGTACCGCCCAAAACAACGAAGATACTTGGAATATCCACGAAGTTTATTACTTTTGTAAAGTCAACCCCCAATGGGTCCATACTGAACGAGATTGACAATATAATCAGTATAAAGCCGGCAACGATACCTACAAGGGTCATAACGTCCTTCATATTGATACCTTCTTTTCTTTTGATTTTTTTGCATGACCGCAGATCATGTTCTATCTATTCTGAAAACATCTCCAAACTGAACGTCTTTCTTTGGAGATATCTTATTTTCATCTTAATGGTTTAATCATTGATAATTAATGGTTTAATCATTGATAACCTGAATTCTTCTGTTCAGGTCTGCAATTTTTGCATTGAATTCAATGATCTTATCAATGATTTCATCTATTGTTTCCTGTACAATATAAAAATCCTTATTCATCAGAACGATTTTTGTTTCCGGAATCTGTTCAATGCTTTCGATCTGATTGCTGTTGATTACAAATTCTTCATCGTTTAACTTTGTCAGTTTAATCATGTTTTTCTCCCCCAAATCAAATTTTTTCAAAAGGATTCGGAAGCGAATCCGCTTCCGAATCCTGCCCTATACTTAGCGTTTCATGGAAATCAGTTCCTGAAGCATTTCGTCAGATACTGTAATCATTTTGGAGTTCGCCTGGAAACCTCTCTGTGTGATGATCATGTTAGAGATTTCTGTTGCCAGGTTTGTTGAGGACATTTCCAGACCAGCTGTAATCAGGGAGCCTGTTGTACCTTCGCCGGGTACGAATGCTCTGCAAAAACCTGTATTGTTACGAATCTGGTAATAGGAATCCCCGATTTTTTCCAATGCGTTAGGGTTGGGTACGTTACAAACCGCAACAGATGCGATTTTATAAACCGTATTGTTTGCATCTGTACCACTCAGAATACCATTTGCGTCAATCGCAATCTGAGACAGATTCATTACGCCATCCTCATATCCTTCAAATTCTCCCTCTGTATTAGGCAAACGAATGGGTACCAGCAAGTCTTTGTCCCCCAGGTCATATTCCGCTGAACCTGCAGATGCACCATCTTCAGGACGGAAACCATACACTACGTTTCTGTTTTCATCTACCAGATAGCCATCACCATCTACAGTAAACGCACCAACTCTGGTCAGCTTCAATGAGGAAACCTCATTATCTCCTGCTTCTTCGCCATTCAAAACGCCGCCTTCGCCTGCATTTTTAGGTCCTACCAGAAAATAGCCGTTGCCCTGGATCATACAGTCTGTGCCGAAGCCTGTAGGTTCATAGTTACCGGGCGCATGGTTTACGGAAATGGAACCGATCTGAGAACCGTAACCAACCTGGCTAGGGTTCTGACCGCCCTGTACATCGTTACCGCCGGAGGAGTTATACATATTCTGGTAAATGGATTCCTTAAAAGTTGCACGGCCCGCTTTGAAGCCATATGTATTTACGTTAGCAATGTTATTACTGATAACGTCCATTCTGTTCTGATGTGTACGCAGACCGGAAACGGCTGCAAACATGGATCTAATCATTCAATCGTCTCCTTTTTTCAGCGTGCTGCTTGTTTTTCGGAAAATAACGTCGGATTTTCCGAAAAGCCTCCCGAAATGGGTCCAGCTTTATAATAACACAGCACTGTCTATATTTGTAAAAATATTTTCTTTCATTTCGTCGCCGCTCATGGCAGTTACTACCATATTATTCGGCACATTTACAATAAACGCCGCATCTTTCCCAATCATAACCACATCTTTTGCGCCTTTCATTCTTGCCTTACCTGCGGCAGCATTCATATCTGCCATCAGTTCCTCTGTCAGGGAAATCCCTCTTTGCTGGATGCGCTCTCTGGAATGTTTGGAAAACTGCAATTCGTCTACTTTCTGCAGTTCCTGCTGCAGCACGGCATCAAAGCCGCTGCCTGCTCGTTTGATCGCAAGATTCTGCAGGGAGTGTTCCTGTTGAACACGATATATGCTATTGCTTGCTATGAAATCTCCCACAGATCTCACCTCATATTCTTTTTATCCAAAGTACAAAGCATTATATTTCCTCTGTTTCAGGATTTTCTTTCGGTGTTTCCCCTTCCGCAGGTGCTTCTTCTGCTTTCGGTGCCCCGATGATCATAACCTGAGACAATGCATATTCCTTGCCGTTTACCTGCACCATAGGGTTATCGCCGTACAGTGTTACCCCTGTTACAATACCTTTTACTTCTGTTACGCTTGTACCGCTTGTATCTGCCACAGAAACTTCTTTGCCGATCATAGAAATTGCGTAGGAAGTCATAGACATATCCATCATATCGGAAATGGACTGGATCAGTGTCATCTGCAGCATCTGACCAACATAGTCTTCATTGCTGCTGCCACTTCCGCCGCCGCTGCCCAGCACATCCTGATTCTGGATCTGCGCTGCCATCAGCTGCAGAAATGCATCAATATCCAGCTTTGTGTTATCTTTCTTTTTGCTTGCCATTAAAGCCGCCTGATTCGCTGTATTTACCTGCGCAATCGAAAAATTTGCCATAACACATTCTCCTTTCTTATTTTATTTTTTACTGCATCAGTTCAGATTCAGCAGACCCAATCTCAGCTGCTGCATGAAATCCGCCAGTTCTTCGGGGCTTTTTTCCTGCTGCTTTTTCTGCTGCTGTTCCTGCTCTCTGCCGTTATGCTGCTGACCTTCTTTTTCCTGATCCTTATACGGATTTTCCTGTTCTACCTGTACAAAGACTTCACTGCCGGTACGTTCTTCAATGACTGCTTTCAGTCTGCCGCCTGTTGCTGCCAGAAGATCTGCCGCCTTCTGATTTTCACAGGACATTGCCACGCTGATCTTACCGTCCTGAATCACGAGTTTGATTTTGATCTTACCCAGTTCCTCGGGAGCCAGCTGCAGTTCATACTCATTTGTATTTTCTGCCACTTTTACCAATACGGTTTCTGCCAGATCATCCGCTGCCTGTGCAGATGTCAGATTGATCTTATCGCTGACCTTTACCTGTACCAGTTCCGCTTCTTTGGAAACGATTTCTTTCGGTGCAGAAGCCATCATTTCTGTTGTATCTGCATCCACGTCTGCTTCTGCAGTATCCTGCTTCTGTACCACTGTCTGTTTCTGGAAGCCATCTTCTTTCTGTACAACTGCTTTCGCATCAGCGGTTTCCTGCTTTACAGCCACAGGCTGTTCCTTGTTTTCAACGGGCTGTTCCTGCACTGCTTTTTCTGCTCCTGCTGTCTGCACCTGTACGGATTTCTGTTCTGCCGGCTGTTCGGCTTTTACCTGCTGTCCTTCCAGAGGAACCTGCTGTGTTTTTGCATTGTCTGCTGCTGTCTGTGTTTCCTGCATCTGAACAGGCTGTTCCTGTGCGACTGTTTCCACTGCTTTTACAGCAGTTTCGCCGTCTGCAAGCATTTCCTGCGGTGCTTCGCCCCAGTTCAGAGCCGCTCTTTCCTGTTCAGGCAGTACAATCATCTGTACAGCTGCCTGTACTGCCGCTTCCTGTACAACTGCTTCCACACCTTCTGTTTCCTGTTCCGGTGCTTCTTCCTTTACCTCAGGAGCTTTTGTTTCTTCTTTCTGCTCTGCCTTAGGCTGGTCTTTTTCTGCATTCTTCACATTTTTATCCATCATGGAGCGAAAGCTGTCTTCCTCATCCCTGCTCTGTGTCTTGGAAGGCACTGCGCTTTTGGGGAGTGTCAGCATATCGAATCCTGCGGATACTGCATTTTTGTTATAGACCATGCAATTCACCTCCTTAAAAAGTGTATGAATCTATCATTACATTATAAAAATGGAATGACCTGTATTATGAAATACGGGATCTGCTGTTGGAAACAAATTCTTCGATAAAGGTTTCGTTTGCCTTTGCTTCCTCTTTACGATATTCCTCCAGATTGATTTCCTTTAATTTTTCAATAATCATGGATTCCTTACGTGCTTCCAGAACTTCGTTTTTCTTTGCTTCTTCTTCCTTTCGGATTCCCTGCAGTACACCGTATTCCCGATTGATCAGCGCGTTCTGCCGCTGCAGATAATTCTGATAGTTAACAGCCTCCATAGGTGTGATCCCTGTCAGCTTCTTTCCGTCAAATTCTGCGGCACAGGCATTTCTGCTGTTTTCCATCGCTTCTATCTTTTCTTCCTGCTGTGCGATTCTCTGTAAAATCTTCGCGTGCTCATTTCTGAGTGCTTCCAATGTATCATTTTTATATTTTAACACAGGTTCCAATTTGAAAGAGAATTTTTTCATACTGCATATCCTCCATCATATTTCTGTATTTCGTATATTTTATATTTTATATTTTATGTCTGCTGTATCTATTATCAGCTCAGTATCTTTTCCAGCTGTTCCATAGATTCTTCATAGGTAAAGCTTTCGTGAATCCCCTGCTTCAGGAAACCGTTTACGGCGTCAATTTTGGAAATCGCATGATCAACCTTGGGATTGGTACCGGCTTTATATGCCCCAATCGAAATCAGATCCGAATTCTTGTCATATACACTCAGAATATCTCTGAGCTGTGAAGCAAGTTTTCGATGCTGTTCTGAAACAATCGCCGTCATCAGACGGGAAATGCTGGCGTTAATATCAATCGCAGGGAAATGGTTTGCATTGGCAAGCTTTCGTGTCAGAACGATATGCCCGTCCAGAATACCACGCACCGTATCGGAAATGGGTTCGTTGGTATCGTCCCCTTCTACCAGTACGGTATAAACGCCTGTGATCGAGCCCTGTTCAAAATTCCCGCTGCGTTCCAGCAGTTTCGGCAGTTCTGCATAAATCGAAGGCGTATACCCTCTTGCAATGGGCGGTTCGCCTACCGCAAGCCCGATTTCTCTCTGTGCCATGGAAAAACGTGTCAGAGAGTCCATCATCAGCAGAACGTCTTTGCCCTGATTTTTGAAGTATTCCGCAATGGCAGTTGCCACGGTGGGACATTTAGAACGGAGCATTGCCGACTGGTCACTGGTCGCAACAACCAGAACGGAGCGTGCAAGCCCCTCTTTCCCCAGATCATTCTGTACAAATTCCAGAACTTCTCGGCCACGTTCCCCAACCAGCGCAATCACGTTGATATCTGCCGTTACGTTTTTGGCAATCATCCCCATCAGGGTACTTTTGCCGACACCACTGCCGGCGAAGATGCCAACCCTCTGCCCTTTGCCAATGCTCAGCAATCCATCAATCGACTTGATGCCGAAATTGATACGCTCGCTGATGGGTGGACGGGACAAGGGATTGATATACGGATTCTCTACCGAGAAAAACTGATCTGCATGAAAGGGGGGCAATCCATCAATCGGGCGACCCAAAGCATCAATGATTCTTCCCTTGAGGAAATCCCCTACAGGAATTTTCAGCTGCTGGCGAGTATTTCTTACGAAGTTCCCCGCAGACATCCCCGTCATATTGTCATAGGGCATCAGCAGCACTCTGTCATTTTTGAAGCCGACCACCTCGGCAAGCACCTGTCCATGGGTATTTTCACTGTAGATATGACAGATATCCCCAATGGCAGCCTTCCCGCCCGAAGCCTCGATCGTCATGCCAACAATGTTCTCAATCTTTCCGATATGGCTTATGGTCTGTGCATTTGCAATCAGCTCAGGCATTCCTTTGAACATTGTCTTTCTCCTTTCCGCAGTCTGCGTTTTTTCATGGGTTTCAAACACCCGTATTTCTCAGAATTTCCTTAATATTTTCCATCTGGGTAGATGCACTGGCATCAATGATTTCATCGGGCAGTTCAATGATACATGCACCGGGTTTTTCATCTTCCATAACAACTACCTTTAAATTCTCCGATAATTTGGATAAGGTTTTCAGAATATCCTTATCCCCTCTGAGCAGTAAATCCGCATCTACTTTGGAGATATAGATTTTTGCCCATTCTCTTGTTTTCAGCTTATCCGTTGCCGCAAGTATCATTTTTTCAATGACACTGCCGCTGGATTTCAGACTAACCTGTACTACCTTTTCGCCAATGGCGATAGCAATATTTTTCAGATCCTGTGTATATTTCTGAAGGACTTCTTCTTTTAAAGTTGTCACTTCATCCACAATTTCACGAATTTCTTCCAGATATGCATGGGATTGGGTTTCCAATGTTTCCTTTACATCGGCCGCACTTTTGGCATAGCCTTCGTCATAGCCCTTCCGATAGCCTTCTTCGTAGCCTTCCTCTGCGGCATTTGCTTTCTGCGCCATGGCTTCCAGCTCTGCCTGTGCAAGGATACGCTCTGCCTCGATTCTGGCTTCTCTGAGGATCTCTTCCCCATACATCTGTGCAAGACTTACCTGTTTTTCTTCCTCTGTTGCTTCTGCTTCTTCTATGGCTTCTGTTTCTTCCACAGATTCCATATCTTCTTCCCGGAAGTCCTGCGGTTCCATTACTTTTTTCCCGTCATCGGAGTGGAAATCGGGAAGGAAGCCTCCTTCCCAGATTCCCACTCCGAATTTTGCATCGGGATCTGTTTCTGTTTCCGTTTTTTCAGATTTGGCGATTCTTGCCTCCTCCAGATATTCATTAAAATCATATTGTTCTACGGTCGTTTTCTTACTGTAGAACTTCAGAAGATTAGGCAATAATATCACCCTTTCCGCCCTTCATGATAACAACTTCGCCGCGTTCTTCCAGACTTCTGATGACACCTACGATACGCTGCTGAGCATCTTCAACGTCTTTCAGGCGGACATTAACAGTGATTTCGAGGTCGGACTTGATATTTTCAGCCATACGAGAGGATACGTTTGCAAAGATGATGTTTGCAACCTCTGCGGTAGAGCCTTTGAGGGCAAGCACGATATCCTTCTGGTCGCAGTCACGCAGGAAACGCTGAATAGATCTTGCGTCCATTGTAGTGATATCTTCGAATACGAACATCTTCTTGCGGATTTCTGCAGACAGTTCTTCGTCCTGTCTGTCCAGACCTTCGAAGATATTCTTTTCGTTGCTTCTGTCCATGTTGTTGATAACTTCTGCGATATAATCCACACCGCCAACGTGTGTAAAGTCCGTTGTAAGGATTGTGGAGAATTTTTTCTGCATTTCGATTTCCACCAGTTTGATCGCTTCGGGCGAAGCACTGTCCATTTTCGCAATGCAGGTAACTACCTTCAGACGTTTTTCTTCCGGCAGCATCACAATGACATCTGCCGCCTGATTTGGCTCTGCATAGGAAAGCACCAGTGCAATGGTCTGCGGTCTTTCATGCTGCAAAATGGAGAACAGATTTTTGCTGTTCGTTTTGCTCAGGAAAGAGAAGGGCATAACCTTCAGAGACTTGGAAACCTTCTGCAGCAGCATACTTGCTGTTTCTTCGCCAAATGCCTTTTCCAGAACCTGACGTGCATACTCGATACCGCCGTCGGCAACAACTTTCTGCGTCAGACACTCTTTATAAAATTCATCCAGAATCCCTTCGGTTTCCTCTGCCCTCAGATGTCCCAGCTTGGCAACCTCTACCGTAAGGCGTTCCAGATCTTCCTGTCCTAAATATTTGTAAATCTGTGATGCTTTATCAACACCCAAGGAAACGATGACGGCCGCCGCTTTCCGCTCGGGCGTCATTTTCTCAGCCACTTCAGCCATCCTGTTCATCTCCTTTCAGCCAGCGTTTCAGAAGCTGTGCAACAATTTCAGGGTTTTCTTCTGTAAAGCCTCTGATCTTGTTCTTCAGTTCCATACCACGTTCATTTCTCAGATTCAGCAGGTCTTCATTGAAGTCCATAGCATCCCAGCCATCCATATCTGCTGCCTGACCCATCATTCTTGCTGCTGCTTCGTTTCTGAGCAGTGCTTCTTCTTTCAGACGCTGCAGCTCTGCTTCCTGCAGTGCAGCTTCTTCTGCCGCAGCTGCTTCTGCTGCCGCTGCCTCTGCTGCCAGACGTTTCTTTTTCCTGCTGCGCAGTACCAGAATAATGATGATAATCAGCAGTAACAATACCCCTGCCGCGATTGCCGCAATCAGCATTACCTGTTCCTGAGACAATGTAAAGTTACCGATTGTAAATGTTTTCTGTTCGGGTTCTTCTACAACTTCACTGAAGAAAGGTGCATTCAGCACTTCGATTTTTTCATTCTGTACTTCCTGACGGATGCCCGCCGCTTTCGCAACCAGAGAAATCAGTTCTTCTTTTGTCAGTCCGCCAAGTGTCTGCCCGTCAATGATAACTGCCACAGACAGGTCTGTCAGGTCACCTGCCTGTATCTCTGTCTGTTCCTTCAGCTGGTCTACCAGATAGTTGATGTCCCCTGTTGCGCCGATATAGTTTTCGGAGCCGTCAGACATGATCTGCGTATAAACAGGGATGTCAGAATTTGTTTCTGTTCCCGGCACGCCGCCGTTTGCCGCATCATCACGGTTGATTTCCCATCCGGTATTTTCATTGGAAACAACACCGGTATTCTTATCAGGATTTTCCGCGGAATAGTTGATGATTTCCCGCAGCTTCTTATTTACATCTACTTCTGCCTTTACAGATACCTGGAAATGACCCTGACCGTAAATAGGCAGCAGCAGATTGTTAACTTCAGTTCTGATCTTATTTTCAATTTCTTTTTCCAAAGACAGCTTCAGTTCACTTGCCAGTGTCTGATTTTTCCCATCTTCTTCTTTTACCGAAACATCAATGCCATTACAGATAACAGCCACATTCTCGAATTCTACTTCGGGAACACTCTTGGACATCAGTCGCTGAATCGCTCTGACTTCTTCCTCGTCAATCAGCTGTCCGTTGTCTGTAATCAATGTTGCAGAAACCGTAGCCTTCCGTTCGTTTTTATCATTCAGCACGTAACGGCTGTCTTCCCCTAATGCAATGGTTACCTTTGCATCCTTGATATTGGGGAACAGTTCAATCGTTGCTCCCATTCTTTCCTGCAGATTCAGCAACTGATAATGCGCTTTTTCCGATTCTGTGGAAGTCAGGGAAACATTTTCTGTAAACAGGTCGTAGGTAAAGCCGCTGTTCGGATACCCTTCATATACCAATTTCGCTTTCAGCGATTCTTCCTGATCTGCAGGCACCAGAATCGTTCCATCTTCCTGATATTTATAGTTGATTCCATCCTCCTGCAGCTTGCCGATGATTTCACTGGCTTCTTCGCTGCTCAATTCGCTAAAGAGCACCTCATATGGTCTGGTATTGAGCCATACAGCCACCCCTACAGACAGCAGAATGCAGAAAACAACGGCGCCGATGATAAGCTTTTTTGTCTTATCACTCAGCGAGGCAGTCTTTTCTTTTACATTCTGCCATGTATTTAAAAGACGTTCTTTCACTTTTATTCCCTCTCTATATGTATGTCAATGTACTTCAGTTTGCTCAGACGTTCATTCTCATGATTTCATTATATGCGTCCAGTGCTTTGTTTCTCAGATTCACAAGCATATCCACAGAAGTCTGTGCTTTTGTAGAAGCAATTGTCAGTGTATGAGGATCATCCAGCTGCCCTGTAGAGAAGAGATACTGTGCTTTTGTAAGCTCATCATCCGTTGTCTTTACATCTTCGATAGCAGACATGAAAATATCTTTAAAGGCATTGCCTTTTTCCTGCTCGGGTACTTTGAAAAAATCATTTTTCTGTTCGGAAACCTGACTGAATCCGATCATAGGTTCTATAAACATACTCTATTCCTCCCATTCCGTCACACCGCGTTTACGGTGTCTGTATTTTTTCTTACGGCTGCTTATCTGCCAATATCCAAGGCTCTTGCAGACATAGCTTTAAATACATTAAAGGCTGTCAGGGATGCATCGTATGCTCTGCTGGCTGCCATTGTATCTACAGTTTCCTTCAGCAGATCCACGTTGGGCATTTCCACATAGCCGTCCGCATCCGCATCGGGATGTGTGGGATCATATACCCTCTCACCGGGTCTTTCGTCTTCTACGATTTCGGCTACACGCACACCGCCTGTGCGGTCTGTCTGTCTGAGGATTTCCTTATTCATATATTTTCTGAATGTATTGTTATCCTGTTCGATTGGCTCAAATACAACCATTTTGCGGCGATAAGGCCCGCCGTTTTCTGTTCTTGTTGTATTGGCGTTTGTAATATTTTCAGATGCGATGTCCATACGCATCCATTGTGCCGTCATACCGGAGGCACAAACATCAAGTGTGCTCAAAAATCCCATTTGCTACTCCTCCTTTTCGTGCAAACTCTTTTTCTTTTGTAAAAATGCAGCAGACTTATTACTGACCTTTGATTGCAGTACGCAGCCTTGTAAAATCATCACTGATTGCTCTGACTGCATATTCATACTGAATGCCGGTCTTTGCCAGTTCTGCATTTTCCGCAACGATATCTACGTTACTTTCATCCAGCTTGTTCATCTCACCTTCTGTTCTGTGCACTCTGGGTGCAGCATGAGCAATTCTTTCCCGAATGTCTTTTGCCTTTGTGGAACGCATTTTCCCAATCTGTTCACGCAGTTCTTCCTCAAAGGTTACATAGCTGCTTTTGAAATTTGGTGTTTCACTGTTTGCAATGTTATTGGCAGAAACCTCCTGCTTTTTCCAAAGATAGTCAATGGACTTTTCTGTCAGAAACATAGAGTTAGTGGACCATAATGACATAAACAGCACCTCCCCATCATTAATATTTATTCAGCAACCTGCATAATTATACATAACTACACATGTACACATTTATACCATAATACTATATAGATTGTACTTCTATGTACGGGAAATGTCAACAAATTTGTCAAACTTTGCTGATTTTATTAGGGTTTTTAATCTTAAAATTTTTCCAATCTCTAATAATTCTGTTCATGTATTTTTTTGTTTCAAAACGAAGAGAGATACGGTATAAACCGCACCTCTCTCTATATGTATTTTCTATGTATTTTTAAATTTTTCTAAAGAAAGGATCATTCTTCCTTTTCATAAATGGAGATCACATCACCTGCAAACAGGGGCTGCTGGAAGTATCCGTTTGTACCGTTTACAAGCAGTACAACCTCCCCTTTCAGGTTGCTGAAGTCCACACCGGAATACTGCAGCATATCCATCAGCAGATAAGGATTGCTTTTTTCTCTGCGTACCAGTGTCAGAGGCTTATCGTTCAATGTGAAAGTAACGCCCAGACTGGGAGGCAGTTCCACAGACTGATGCACCAGAGGTACTTCGGCAGATGTTTCAGGTGCCGCAGATGCCGCAGGTGTTTCCACGAGCTTCAAAACAGGCTCCGCAGATGCTTCTGTTTTTACGGGTTCTTCGATCTTCACAGCTTCTTCTGCGGGTTCTTCCGCTTTTACAGGCACTTCTGCAGGCTTCTGTGCAGGTACGATGACTGTTGTTTTGATTTCGGAAGTTTTGGGTGCAGAAGTCGCAATGGGAGCAACCGCCGCAATGGGGATCATATCTTCCATTACGGAAACGTGCTCGGGAACCGTTTCCACCACTTCTTCCACAGCCTCTGTTTCTGCCGCCAGTCTTGCCGCTTCTGCCGCCTGTTCTGCCCACTGCATGGACGCTTCTGTCACATCGAAAGTAACTTTATCGCCGAAACGCAGTACTGTCTGCAGAGAAGTCACTGCTTCGCCGTTCAGACAGATATTGTCTGCACCGATGATACCTTCCAGATCCTCCAGTTTCACTTCAGGTGTCGCACCGTTTACCGCAGGCTGGAATGCAATCATATCGCCCGCATTTACCATATCGGACAGCTTGCCTTCTTCGCCGTTGATGGTCAGCACAGCAGGCTCTGCAGGTGTTGCAGGGAACACCACACGTTTACCGTTTACAGTCACAGCAACATTTTTGCCCGCACGTCCGATCATATCCTGATATGCATAGCCGTTCATCATCAGCAGGTCACGCACATTGAACACACCGCTGCGGAACAGCTTTGCAGGTTTGCCGTTCAGAATAATCTGGAAACTGTCGTTGATCAGATTCAGCCCCGCAGAAATCATAATCCCCAGAGGTGTTGCATATTCGGGATTATTCAGGTCATATTTTTCAGAGAATGCGTGGGTTTTGAAGTTGTTGCCAGCAATCCCCACACGGTTGGGTGTCATTTCCAGACTTTCAATCACGCCTTCACGCAGACCCTTCAGACGGCTGCCGCCGCCGGAAAGAAATACCGCAGAGGGCACACCGCCGTTGACTTCCTTGATTTTTTCGGAAATTTCATGACACAGCTTCGCTGTTGTCTTATTGATACAGCTCATTAGATGATCATAAGGAATGGTCTGTTCAAAGCCCAGCACATCCATAAATACGATATCTTCACGGTTTTCCAGACGCATCTTGATATCTTCCGCTGTGCGGAAGTCCACCAGATACTCTTTCATAATGGTTTCTGTGATTTCATCACCCGCAATTGTCGCCATGGTATACCCGATGACACTGCCGTCCCTGCAGGCTGCAATATCGGAAGTACCCGCACCAATATCTGCCAGTGCCAGATTCAGCAGACGCAGTTCTTCGGGGATAACCGCATTGATCGCCGCAATGGGTTCCAGTGTGATACTCGCCACTTCCAGACCGATTTTGTGCATGGTAGTATACAGACTTTCCACAACTTCGCCGGGCAGGAATGTCGCAATGATATCCACACGGATCACTTTGCCGTGGTGGTCTTTCAGACTGGACATGATGTAATCATCCAGATAATACTGACAGATAGAATAGCCTGCCAGATAGAAACGGCGGTCCATATCCTCTGCACCGCTTTCTCTTGCAAAAGTTTCTTCTGCCGCACTGATTGCGCCCGCTTCCAGTCTGCTCACGATTTCTTCTGTAATCAGCTGTACTTCGGGTAATTCCATTTCAAAGGTTACACGCTGTGTGCGCAGCGCACGACCGGCCGCCGCAATATGTACACGCTTCAGCTCCACATCCAGCTGTTTTTCCAGTCCTTTTTTTACTGTTGCCGCAACTGCCGCAACCTTATCAATATTTTCAATCTGACCGTCGATCATGGTACGTCTTGCGTGTTCCGCTTTTTCGATGCCCAGAATATTCACTTTGCCATCTTCCAGACAGCCCACCATACCGATGATACTGCGTGTACCGATGTCCAGTGCAAAAATCACTTTATTTCCAAGGTCTTCCTCCTTGCGAGGTTTTCTCATTTCCAGATCTTCCATAATTCCCCTCCATCTTATTCGTTTTGAAAAGATCGAAATTCAAAAAATTACCGATAATATGCTTATTGTATCAGAAAAATGGGGAAGTTGCATCAAAATGCATAAAAAAAGAGGCAAAACTTAAAGTTTTGCCTCTTGGGTTTACATTACTTCTTTACGTCTAAAGACGAAATCGCTATGTAAAAATTATTTCAGGTTTGCTTTCAGTACTTCTGCAATTTTTGTGATACCTTCAACGATTTTTTCTTCAGGCATGCAGGAGTAGTTCAGACGGAAGTGGTTTTCTTTACCGCCGTTAGGGAAGAAGCTGCCGCCGGGAACGTATGCAACGTTTTTAGCCAGACACTGAGGAGCGATTGCTTTCGCATCCATGTATTCGGGCAGTACACACCATGTGAACAGACCGCCTTCGGGATGTGTGAATTTCACTTCTTTAGGGAATGTTTCTTCCATTGTTTTCAGCATAGCGTCTCTTCTCTTAACGTATACTGCTTTGATTTTTTCAACGTGAGCATCCAGATCGTTGTCATCCAGGAACTGAGCAGCGATCAGCTGGTCGATTGTGGAAGACTGCAGGTCAGCACCCTGTTTGATGAAGTTGTATTTGCCCAGGATTTCTTTGTTTGTGGAGCAAACCCAACCGATACGCAGACCGGGAGCGAAGATTTTGGACATTGTACCCAGGAAAATTACCAGGTCTTTTGTATCCATGGATTTCAGGGAAGGCAGGAATTCACCTTCAAAACGCAGTTCGCCGTAAGGGTTGTCTTCGATTACGGGAATTTCGTATTTGTTTACCAGTTCCATGAATTTTTCTCTTCTTTCCATTGTCCAAGTTTTACCTGTGGGGTTCTGGAAGTCAGGGATAACGTAAATCATTTTTACGTTTTCTGTTGTAGCCAGGATTTTGTCCAGTTCTTCGGGGATCATACCGTCATCATCTGTAGGAACTTCGATGAATGTAGGTTCGCAAGCTTTGAAAGCGTTCAGAGCACCCAGATAGGAAGGGCTTTCTACCAGAACTACATCGCCGGGGTTCAGGAATACGCGAGCGGAGAAGTCCAGACCCTGCTGGGAACCGGATGTGATCAGAATGTTTTCGATACCAACGTTGATGTTGTTTTTCGCTGCCATTCTCTTAACGATGTGTGTACGCAGAGATGCGAAACCGTCTGTACCTGTGTACTGCAGAGCTGTTCTACCCATGTTGTCCATTACTTTGCAAGCTGCTTCTTTAACGCCTTCTGTAGGGAACAGTTCGGGAGCGGGCATACCGCCAGCGAAAGAGATAACTTCGGGTTTAGCTGTCAGTGCCAGCAGTTCTCTGATTTCGGAGCCTTTCAGCAGGCTCATTCTGTCTGCAAATTTTACTGCCATTGGAATCGTCCTCCTTTAATTAAAAAGAAAATAATTTATATGTTTGGCCGGATAACTGAAAATCCAACCATTTTCATCGGGAAAATGTTTGAAAATTTCCTCCCATAAGGATATTTAAACACAAATAATAGACAAAGTCAATCGGTTTTTGGAAATGCCTTCTCTTAAAATCAACCAAAAACCATACCCCGAAACCATATACTTTGAACAAAACGGATAGAATCTGTCCCGCACCTTTTTGGCGTTTGCTTATGTTCTGCGCCAGAAAATCAATGGAAAATTTATAAATTTCTTTATGTTTTCATAACAATTTTATAGAGTTTATGTTATACTAAAGAATATAGTAGATTTTTTATCAATGTATTGCGGATATTTTATCATCTGATCATTGATATTTCAGGAAAAACCAACGCAACCGCATTTTTCACAAAATCAAGGCAGGATGTGACTATGGAACGTTTTAAAGCTATCTTCGACAATTTTGGCATCACAGAATTCGCCACACCCTCTATCGGTATTTCTGATATCCTGGATATTCTGATCGTTGCCTACATCATTTACAAAATTATATTCTGGATCAAGGAGACCCGCGCATGGGTGCTGTTTAAGGGGATTCTGGTCATATTCGGGCTGGCAGCCATTGCCGTCCTATTAAAACTGAATACCATCGTCTGGATTCTTTCAAACACCCTTTCCGTAGGGATCATTGCGGCAATCGTGGTATTCCAGCCGGAGCTGAGAAAGGCGCTGGAGCAGCTTG
>CALASU010000212.1 GCA_937888765.1 uncultured Clostridia bacterium
GATTCATACTCATAGAAATCCCTCTTCTTTACAGTTTCAGATTCACTAAATTCCCCAGATTCTGTACTGCAGAACCCATACGGGAGCTGTCCTGTTCAAACACAGCCTGGTAGCTGTTCCAGAAAGCACCCAGATCACCGTCCTGTACTTTTTCATCGACAATCAGAATGCTCAGTGTTACCTTGGCACGAATGGGATGCCCCTCCATATTGAACATCGTATACGCTGCATCTACCATTTCCAGCATCCCGCTATATGCCATCTGCCCCCAGTAAAATGTGATCCTTCTTGTTCTTTCATTCCGAAGTGCTGCAACAAATCCCTCTACCTGCGGTCTGACACTGTATGTTCTGCCTGTAACTGTTCTTGCCCCTTCCGAAACCAGCGTTCTTGCCGCCGCTGTAATATCAGTAAATTTTTCCAGCATAAATGCATCCGTTCTTTCATAATCATCAAAGATCAGCGGAACATTCAGCATGATACGCGGGCTCATTTCCACACATTCATACTTTGTGGCCTGTCCTTCTGTCATATTGGCTTTCTGTACAGGACCGCCGCCGTGTACCTGAAAGGAGAGTTCACTGGGATTGAATTTGACTTCATATACATTCTGTGCACCGACCGTATTCATATTCCCCATCAGCACACCGCCAAGCACATCTGATACCGTTGCAGCTGTCGCTGTAATTGCTTCAGCCGCTTTTGCAAGCTTGCCAAGCTGCATACCGGGAGGCAGTCCCGCCGCTCTCGATTTATACGGCATTACATTGATCTCCCCATTCTCAATACGTTCATCCTCAAATGCAATATATGCTTTCTGTACAGCACCTGTCAGACTTCTCAGCCCATTATTCAAAACATTCATTCCCGACATCAGACTTTCCTCCTTTCTATTGTATTATCCTGATACTGCCTGTTTTTCTTTCCGCCGCCGTTCTGTTCACAGAAGACTTTAATAGCCTCTGCGTTTTCGTTCGGTCGCCAGTTTCTTTTCAATTTTTCCATAAATCTGATCCGAAAGCTGATTCAGCTGCTTTCTGACTTTCTGCTGTACCAGTTCATCAATATTTTCTGTCTGCTGCAGCTGCACATTATGCATCGCATTCTGCACGACTGTCTGTGTTGTCTGTTCCCTATGCAGTACCTGCTCCTGTGCATGCTCTTCCCTGCGGGTCAGCTGCTGCTGATTGCGAATGGTTTCCAGCATTTCTTCATCCAGAAGCTGTTCTTCTTTCTTATGCACAAAGTCGATCCGACGGAAGCGCTGTTCCCTCTGCTGTTCGGCAAGCTCTGTCCGCTTTTCCTGCTCCTGCCGTCTGATCTGCTTTTCTATCGTCTGCTGTAATTCTATAAACTGCTGTTCCTGCTGTGCAATACGGGTATACTCTGCCGCAGAAAGTACAATTTCTTCCTGCTGTTCTGCTTCGTGCATCTGCGGGAAAGTGCGCTCTGCCGCTCCCCGAATCGTTTCCGAAATCGTTTCTGTCTGTGTATGCAGTACGCGTTCCTGCCTTTCCAGAATCTGCTCCTGTTCTCTCTGTATCTGCTGTACAGCTTCCTCTGCCGTTTCATTGATCTGTACATGCAGAGTTTCCTGCTGTGTCCACTGCTGATACACGGGTGCTGTCTGCAATTCCTGCAAAAACTGCATCTGCTGACGCAGGTGCTCGTTAATCACAGGCTGCTGAAGGATCTTACGCTGCTCGATATGATAAGCCGCCTTTGTTCCCATTCGTTCTGTAAACTGCTGCTGTGTCATTTCTTCCAGAATCAGCAGCACTTCCTCACGCAATGCGGGCTGTACAGGTCGATGCAGAACATACTCCAGAAAGCTTTCTTCCTGCCGTGTCGTTTCTTCCCGAAACTGCGCATAAACCTCTCTGGCACGGTCAGAAAACCGTTCATATACCGCATGTTCCAGCTCCTGCTCTGTTTCCCGCAGCATTTCGTAAAGCACACGGTCGGTTTCTTCCTGCATCCAATATTCCTGTCTGACATGATAGTGCAGGGGCTGTTCCAGCTGCTCCAGAAGGTAAGTCACTTCCTGCTGTGCCTGCGCATCTCCGCTTTCCTGCAGAATATGCTCCAGAAATACCGTTTCCCGTGTATGGGTTTCTTTCTGAAACTGATGATACAGCTCTTTTGTACGATCCGAAAACTGCTCATACAACTGCTGTTCCAGTTCGTACTCTCTTTCTGCCAGTGCGGCATAGATGCGTTCTCTGTCTGTTTCCTGCAAATAAACAGTATCTGTCTGCTTCCACACCTCTTCCAGAAGTGTTGTTTCCTGTCTGCTTTCCTGTTCCAGAAGCTGCTGATAGGTTTCTCTTGTTTTTTCCAGAAGCTGTTCCCGCCATACCGTTTCAGAATCCTGCTGTGCTTCCTGCATCAGCGTATGGATTCTTTCCACATATTTCTCTTCCTGTATGCTTTCGATGGGCTGACGCATAATTTCCTGTAAAAAGGTGTTTGCCTGTGCAGGATGCTGCTGTAAAAACTGACGGTATACTTCTTTTGTTTCCTCAGAAAACAGCTCATATAGCTTTTCGTACATTTCCCGATTTGTTTCCTGCACCGTATCCCGCACCTCTGCCGCAAAGAATTCCTGCATCACTTCCGCAGGGTTTTCCAATGCCCGCAGAGCATCCTTCTGTGCCTTTCTGCGGTCGCCTCTGCGATCCTTCATAACAGGCTGTTTTGCTTCAATCTGCATCAGCTTCTGATAATTTTCATAGTTCTTCTGCTGAATCTGCTGCAGCTGCTGCTGAATCTGTTCTACAGTCACATTTGCAGGTGCTTCCGGATCTTCTTCCTCAATCCCATCCTGCAGATATTCCAGCTGCAGTTCCTCTCTCGTCAGGTGGAAAGTGCCACCCGAAAGCGTGATTTTTTCCCGCTCCCCTTCGTACAGATAGCGGGGCTGTGTCAGCTCTGTCTGCTGAGCAGTATAGGCAAATTCCTGCTGAAGGGTATTATATTCTTCTGCAATCTGCTGTATCATATCGCTTTCCTGCTGTTTGATGCTCTGCACATTCTCCCATGCCTGCAGCATCTGTTCAGAAATATGCTTTCTTTCAAGCAGATTCGCTTCAAAGCGTTTCCATGTATTTTCTGCCGTCTGAAACAATGCCCCTGCCAGAGAATACCAGTTATGACTGTTCTCTTCGATCTGCTGCTGACGCAAAGCATAGCTCTGGTCGATCAGATTCAGCAGAACTGCCGCACTGATACGCTCTTCTGTGGTCTGACTAAGTTCTTCCAGTCTTTCCTGTAAAAATTCATACTGGTTCTGATGAAAATACAGCAAAGGGGCATCCATATGAAACAGTTTCTGTTTCAAAGAATGTAAATGAAACTGCTTCGCCATCGCCGCCTGTTCCCCAACAGAATACTCATTGCGGAAAATCTGCTGGCTTTCGTGACGCACACCCTTTGTATATGCTCTCAGATCCTGATAAATCTTCCCTGTTTCCAGACGCTTAAATATCTTATCATGCAGATAATATCTCTGCATCGGTACGGCAGATGCCTCGGTCTGTCCGCCCACTGTCTGCTGTGCATCTCTTCCCTGCTGAAAGAGGCTGAACAGCAGTTCCTGATGCTGTTCATACTGCTGCAGGAGGGCTGTTGTTTCCTTATGCTCCTGCTGTAACTGAAATACCTGCTTCATAAACAGCTTTTCGTCACGAATGCCCAGCCTACGCAGAATACTGCTGATATATACCGTATCCTGATAGGTAAAATTATCCGTCTGTGCAACCAGAATACGGTTGATGACATTATTGATGACATCCAGACGCAATTCCTGCTGATCTTCTGTTTTGATGTCATTGAATATCTGAAACGTATTGCTTTCCCCGAAATAAACTTCGGGCGGCTCGGAGGTAATATGCAGCAATTCCTCCCTGCGGATCGGCAGACTCATCAGGCCATAATTTGCCTGCATACGTTCTGACAGATCCTGCTGTATTTTCTGAATCGGCCGCTGTATATGCAGCGAGATCGGTTCTCTGATTGTCAGCATATCCTTTCCCCTCCGTCTGTTCCTGTTACTGTATTACTGATTTTTTAAAGAATTGGCACTGGAAATCGCAGGCCATTTTCTGCCCTTCGGTTTTGTATCATCCTCGGGTGCTTTTGCCGCACTTCTTGTGCCCTTGCCGTCTGTATTTTCAGCGATTTCCCATTTACGCACTTCCGCTTTGGTATTTGCTTTCGGCTTATCTGCACTTTCTGTGCCCACGTATTTCACTGCACCTTTATCATCCATCGACAGCCACTGACGTTTTTTTGCTTTCGTTCCATCCTGTGGCACGATTCTATCGCCGTCCACACTGCGTTTCCCACCGCCTGCTTCTGTTCCGTCAAACTTCCACTGACGGCTTACTGCTGTGCCTGTTGCTTTGGGTTTATCCGCACTTGTTGTACCGACATATTTCACTGTACCCTGATCATCCATCGACAGCCACTGACGGCTTGCCGCTGTACTCGTTGCTTTTGGTTTATCTGCACTTGCTGTGCCGACATATTTCACTACGCCTTTGTCGTCCATTGACAGCCACTGACGTCCTGTCGCTTTTGTTCCATCCTGCGGTGCAATTCTGGTTCCTGTTACGCTGCGTTTCCCGCCACCCGCTTCTGTTCCATTAAATTTCCAGCGACGGCTTCTTGCTTCACCTGCCGCAATATCTGTTTCCATCTCTTTAGGGGAAATCCTGCTGTAGCTGCCATCCTTATTCTGAATCCCTCGTGCACTTCTCTGCGGCGCAAGACTTTTATCTTCCTGATATTCTATTCCTACTTTTTTCGCATTTTCCTTTTCCGCTTCTACCATAGCAATATACGACTGCATCGTCGTGCCATCCGGCATTGCCCAGTAACGGCGTACAGGCACAGTATCCTCCTGCGGACTCTTCTGCGCAAGCTGTTTCTTGTCTGTAAGCCAGTTTTCCGCATCCTTGCCCTCATCTACGGGAATGGATACTTCCATCATTTCCCGAAAGCCAATCACTGTTTCTTCTGTCAACAGTCCGCTTTTTTCCGCATTCAGTTCGCCATAGGTCTTAGACATCACCGTACAGCCTGTAAAAATAAACGTACGCTTTGCAACACGTGCATCCGCATCATTCCCTCGCTTCTGGTGTGGATAGATCGTCAGAATCACAGGCAGTATCAGTTCTGCCCCCAGCGGCAGTATGGGAATCGGATCTGTCCCCACATAGCGTTCTATCGTAAAGGAAAACGGCTGGGAAATCGGTTTTCTGAGCAAATGCACATAGTCATTAAGCCCGCCTTCCTGTACATGTTCAAATTCATTTTCTTTTTTAAAGCTGTGCACCGCCTTACAGGGCACGTCATAAATCCCCTCTACCCGCAGCACATAGTTATAATTTACCAATACATTTCTGCCATCGTCTTTTGCACTATCTGCAATACTCACGCCGTTTCACCTACCTTCTGGTTGGTTTCATGTCCAAAATACTCTTCTCTTTTCCCTGCTTCGAGGGGGTCAACTCTTTATGAATCGCGCTGATTTCACTGCACCAGCGTCTTCTTGTCACATGATCCATTTTCAGCACTTCTTCACTGCTCCAGTGGAAATAATAAGAAATAAAAGACATTTCCTTATACATTTCCTGCTCCGGATAGAGTTTTATCCCTCTTGCGTAAAATTTATCGGTGTTTCGTGTCTGTGTCCGCACTGGGGACATACCACCTGCATTGTGGGTGGTGTGATATCATTGATTTTCTGGTACATATCCTGTAAAAATGCCAAATCCGCCGTAAACAGTCGTTCCATATGTGTCGGCGTAATCACTTCCAGCCCTTCAATCTCTGTAATAACTTTAGAAAGAATGACAATTGTCAGATAAGAGGGGTTACTCAGCACACGAGGATCTCTTGTAGCACTGATCTCGTCCCCTGCTGTTGCCAGACGCATTTTCCCCCTGCGATGCACTTCTCCTGCCGCATCTACATAGCCCTTTGGTAATGTAAATTCATAAATCGTTTCCATAATCGGATGCCTTCCTTTCTGCTGTGTCTGCTGTGTTTTTCTGAAAAACACTCATTTTCAAACTGTTATGAACAATATAAAAATCAATGTTTTTCTTTTCAAAAATCACCCAGACCATGCCCCCTTTCGGGGGCACAGCCGAACCATTTCGGGTGGTTTTATGCCGTCTGCATAAATCTCTGATCAGTTGGGAATAATCAGTTCTTCATATGCCAGCTCTACACTTTCAATTGCTACTTCACTCTGAGATGCATTCAGATCGGGTGCTGTATATTTTGTTACCCATGCATTTGTCAGTACCCAGATTCTGGAACCGGGCTGAGAGCTTTCTACCAGACTCTGAGGTGCACCGCCGTTGATATCCAGCATTTCAATCTGCACACGGCTGCGAGGCATTTCACCGCGTACTTCGGATACACATTCCTGAATCCATGTTTTGAATGCACTGTCCAGTGTGTAGCCAAATTTCAGTGTTACGTTACCGTGTTTTACCAGACCGGGAATTTTAACAGGTGCCAGGCTGTGTGCGTTACCCTGACGGAATTCGATTACATCTACACTAGCTTCTACCCCGCTTACTTCGCTGAAAGCCGCAGTGCCGCTTACACCGTCTACAGTAACGAGGAAATTCATCTTGGTCAAAGGATATGCCAAGCCAGAGTCATTTTTATATGTTGCCATAATGCATCAATCTCCTTTACTTATAAAATTCTCGTTTCTCCTTATTCAGCAGCTTCGCCGCCGCCGGCTTCTGCTGTCAGCTGAGATACGCGGAAGATTACGAACTCAGCGGGTCTTGTAGGAGCTATACCTACGTTACAGATCAGTCTGCCGTTCATAATATCATCTTTTGTCATTGTTGTGCTGCCGATTTCTACGAAGTAACCTTCAGAAGGGCTGCCGCCTGCCAGCATACCTGTTCTCCACATACTGTCAAGGAATGTGGATACTGTCAGCTGTACTCTGGACCACAGTGTTGCATCGTTGGGTTCAAATACAACCCAGTTTGTATTTGCTTTGATGCTTTCTTCTACATAGATGAACAGTCTTCTTACGTTTACATAACGGAATGTGGAGTTACTGCTTGCTGTTCTTGCACCCCATACACGGATACCCTGACCGGGAAGCTGACGGATCAGGTTGATGCCTTCAGGGTTCAGCACATCCTGTTCGTTTTTTGTGTAGTTCACTTTCAGACCGGAGCAGTATACTGTTTCATTCGCAGGTGCTTTATGTACCCCTCTTGTCATGTCTGTTCTTGCATAGATACCCATGATCGCACCGGAAGGAGGGATGAAGCCGGGTTTCTTTGACGCTCTGTCGTATACTTTGATCCAGGGATGATACATTGCCGCATATGTGCTGTCGATCATACCTCTGTATTCGATCAGATCCTTGGGTTTTGCCAAATCGCCGGGCATATCCAGAATTGCCATTCTGTTTTTCATGTTTTCGCAGTGACCTACCAGAGATACTACCACTTCAGGCATTGTCACACCGGGTACAGCCAGCATACTTGCATCTGTGTTTTCGATAAATGCCTGAATACCTGTTCTCTGACCGGGGCCATTGTCTTCCCCGATAAATGTACCTGCAGTTATTTTGTCAATGGAACCGTCAAAGCCGTCTGCCAGTGTTACCATACCACTGTCTTTGCCTTCACCCAGAATCGCTGCAACAGGATTCATGATTTCCTTCATAGGCTCTGCTTCTACTTTAATCAGTTCGCTGCCCGCCATTTTTGTTACAATGTAATTGCTTGCAACAGGGTTGAAGCTTAGCCCTGTATACATTTCTGCTTCTTCATTATAACGAACCATTACATCTGTTTCCACCAGATACAGCAGTATGCTGGGAAGAATACCTGCATCTACCACTTCGTTCTTGAAAGGCTGTTCAAATGTTACCATGTTGTCATAGATCATCTGAATACGGTTGTATTCATCCCCTGCTTTTACAATATCGCCTTCTCTGAAGCCTGCAACAGATTTTGCTTTATAGGTATTCTGTCCTGCATCTTCCATCAGCTGCATTTTTTTCTTTGCAACTGTAGAGAAAGATACCTGAATACGGTTGCCCCATTTCCCTTCATTTGCTGCTTTGAATTTCATGATGCCTGCTGTTGCTTCTGCACATTTTGCATCTTCGGGTACAACACGGCTTACATAGCATCTTGCGCCGCCGTTTGCAAAGAACTGTTCTACGGCATATGCCAGATAGCGATATTCTTCATGTGTAAATTCGCTCAGGAAGTCACCGAATGTTCTTTTAAAAGTCGCAAAATTGCTGATCAGCGCAGGTGCACCTACTGCTGCACCTTTTTCAGCCAGACCTACAAACCCAGCCGTACTTGTGCCAACCCCCTCTATGGAACGAGGGGAATTGTCATACTCTTCAACATATACACCGGGAGATAAATATTCTGCCATATTGTTTCCTCCTTTTTTGTTTCAGCCTCTTCGGCTTTTTCAGACTTTGTTGTTTTTTCAGACAGCTTCCTTCTGCCTTATCCCGTTACAATTTTTGTCTGCCCCGGGAGAAGAACCGAGATCTGCCCCATGCCCATGCCGCACAGCAGCATGGAATCCTGTGTCAATACAGGTTTATTGCCGATCAGAACGGTTGGTTTTGTCGGCTGCCAGGGTCCCGCCGGTACCAGCATACAGGGCTGCGGGGTCAGAACCCCCAGTGCCGCTGCTGTTGCTGAGGCTACCTGTGGATTTGCCAGAGAAGTACACATACCGAAAGTGGGGATATTGCTGTATGGAGCCATATCCATAATGGTCGCAATCGG
>CALASU010000213.1 GCA_937888765.1 uncultured Clostridia bacterium
GATGAAAGAGAACAGACACTGAACCAGCTGCTGGTAGAAATGGATGGTTTCGGCATCAATGAAAGCGTCATCATTATTGCGGCGACAAACAGAGCAGATATCCTTGACCCTGCGCTGCTGCGTCCCGGTCGTTTCGACAGACAGGTATATGTCGGCAGACCCGATGTAAAGGGCAGAGAAGCAGTCCTCAGAGTACACGCAAAGGGCAAGCCCCTTGCAAAGGAAGTGGATCTGAAAGTCGTTGCACAGACAACAGCAGGCTTTACAGGTGCAGATCTTGCAAACCTCTTAAACGAAGCGGCACTTCTGACTGCCAGAGATGGCAAAAAGGAAATCGACATGGAAGAAATCCAGAAAGCACTCATCAAAATCGGTGTCGGTACGGAAAAGAAAACCAGAGTGATTTCCGACAAGGAAAAATATATCACAGCATACCACGAAGGCGGTCATGCAGTTCTGTTTGAAGTACTTAGTGAGCTTGACCCTGTTCACAGCATTTCCATCATTCCTACAGGTATGGCAGGCGGCTACACAATGCCTCTGCCCGGGGAAGATAAGATGTATATGACAAAGAAAATGATGGAACAGGAAATCATCAGTCTGCTGGGCGGCCGTGCGGCAGAAGAACTGGTGATCAAGGATGTTACAACAGGTGCATCCAATGATATTCAGCGTGCAACAGCCATGGCAAGAGGCATGGTTACAAAATACGGTATGAGCCCTCTGCTTGGGCCTATCCAGTTTGGCGGGGACAGCAATGAAGTCTTCATCGGCAGAGATTGGGGTCAGGCAAGAGATTACAGTGAAGCGGTGGCAACCACAATCGATCAGGAAGTCAACCGCATCGTAACAGACGCATATCAGGAAGCTCTGCGTCTGCTGCAGGAAAACATGGAAGTGCTCCATGCATCGGCAAAAATGCTGGTGGAAAGAGAGAAGATCACAGGCGACGAATTCCGTTCCCTGTTTGATGCTGAGGTTCGCAATGAGATTTTAGGCATTGCGAATGAAAAACCCGCAGAGGAAGCGGCAGAAACAACAGCCGAAGAATCTGCAGACACAACAACAGAACCCGCTGAAACAGCAAACGCTGTGGAAGCAGCAGAAGCGGCTGAAGAAAAAGAATAAAAACAGCCCGACGGAGAGGAGAATGTATAATGGATTTTAACAACATCGTACCCGGCATGGTATATGAAAGAGAATTTATCGTAGAAGACGGCGATACAGCTGCACACTTCGGTAATGACCGTGTACCCGTATTTGCTTCCCCCAGAATGATTTCCTGGATCGAAGCCACAGCAATCGGCACAGTAGCACCTTTCCTGCCCGCAGGCTGGGAAACAGTAGGCACAAGCTTCAATCTGGCACATCTGGCAGCTACACCCGTTGGCATGAAAGTACGCATCGTGACAGAAGTGACAGAAGTAAAAGGCAAACTGCTGACATACAGCGTAAAAGCATATGACGAAGTAGACAAAATCTGCGAAGGCACACATGGCCGTGCAATCATCGAACTGGATAAATTCCTGGGTCGTGTAAACAAAAAAGGCGCAAAATAAGAAAATCAAAAGAATGGGGTCTTGTGTCGAAAGGCACAGACCCTTTTTTTAAAAGAAGATCGGGGGTTTTTATGGATACATATAAAATGGCTCTCAAACAGGCTTTGCAGGGCAGAAAACTGGGACAGCCCCTGTATTTTTATGAAGAAACAGACAGCACAAATGACCGTATCCGGGAACTGGCGGCTGACGGTGCACCCGAAGGCACACTTGCAATTGCCGAACAGCAGACCGCAGGACGCGGCAGACGCGGCAGAGCATGGGAAGCACCCGCAGGGACAGGCATCTGGATGAGCCTGCTTCTGCGTCCCAATATCCTGCCTGCACAGGCTTCTGTGCTGACACTGCTTGCAGGACTTGCAATCAGCGAAGCCATTGAGCAGGAAACGGGACTTAAGGCAGGGATCAAATGGCCGAATGACATTTTTTTAAACGGCAGAAAGCTTGTGGGTATTCTGACGGAAATGGACTGTGACATGGAGCAGATTCATTCTGTGACACTGGGCATGGGCATCAATGTGCAGACAGAAGTCTTTTCAGAGGAACTGGAAGGTATTGCGACCTCTCTGCTTCTGGAAAGCGGAAAAAGAGTTGACCGTGCGGCACTTACAGGTGCGATTCTGGAAGTATTTGCAGGGCTGTATGCGGAATTTCTGGCGGCAGGCGGCAGCTTTTCCCCCTTTGCGGAACGCTACCGCAGGAAGTGTCTGAATATCGGCAGAGAGGTGTGTGTGATCGGCGGGGAAACCTATCCGGCAGCCGCATTGGATATTACCCCTGAGGGGGAACTATTGGTAAGAAGAAAGGATACAGGAGAAACAGAGGTTGTTTTTTCGGGAGAAGTATCCATCAGAGGAGAGGAGTAAATCAACATGGCAAGAAAAGTACTGGCAGCGGCAAACAGCGAACAGCAGAAATATTATTTAGAACCCGAATTTGCTTTTCTGCCTCCTGCAATTCAGGAGGATCTGAAAAAAATCTGCGTGGTTCTGGCAGAAAAACTGAGATGCACTTTTATCGTAGGCTTTGAAGAAAACGGCGATCTGTATTTTGAAACCGTGAAAAGAGAAGATGATTTTGATTTCGATGAAATCGGTGCAGAACTGGAAATCAAAAGAATCCAGAAGGAAGAGCTGGAACTGTTCCGTGCCATTGAACTGTGGTATGTGATCTTCTTTACAAAAGAAGGCGAACTGGCAAAACAGGAGCTGATGCACAGAGCGGCAGAAGCAGGTCAGCCCATGGTATAATGACAGAAATATGCAGAAGAGGCATTTCTGTAATACTACTGTAACATTGTGTAAAAAATAACGAAAAAAATCAAAAAAATATTGTAATCTTTCCATTTGCTGTTATAATGTATGATGATTGCGAAAATCCGCAGGAATTCGGATATTATGCCTGTAAACGGGGCAAATATACCATGATTTCAAAAAGCGGCAAGCAGTCTGAACCTATTATATCCATGTCATCTTATATCTTATAAGAATGAGAATGAAAGGAGCAATCACAAATGAATGAAGTAGCAACAACAAAGAAAAAGGGCAGAACCTCCGCGCGTGATCTGACAACAATGGGGCTTCTGACCGGTATCCTGTTAGTAATGAGCTTTACCCCTCTGGGATATTTCCACACATTCGGTCTGGATATTTCTCTGATGATGGTTCCCGTAGGGATCGGGGCAATGATTCTGGGGCCTAAGGCAGGCGCATGGCTTGGCTTTGTATTCGGTGCAACCAGCTTTTATCAGGCAATGACAGGGGCATCTCCCTTTAGTGCGATGCTGTTCAATATCAGCCCTCTGTACACTTTCCTGACTTGTATTCCCACCAGAATGCTGATGGGCTGGCTGACAGGTGTTCTTTTTTTGCTGTTCCATAAATTAGACCGCAAGAAAACAGTATGCTTCTTTATGGGTGGTTTCTGTGCGGCATTCTTAAATACAGTGTTCTTTATGTCCATGCTGATTCTGTGCTTCTGGAATACGGAATTCATTCAGGGCATCAATGAAACACTGGGCGGTCTGAATCCTATTCTGTTTGTAGGTGCATTCGTTGGGATCAACGGTCTGCTTGAAATGCCTGCAAGCTGTATTGCAGGCGGCGTGGTTTCCAAAGCAGTCAGCCGTACACTGTATAAAAAAGTAGTATAAGGTATGAAACAAGAGAATCATACATATAGCATTTAAGGAATTCATAGAATGCGGGATATATCAGAGGCGTTCGGATCATAACCGCCGCTGTTTCCCGCATTTTTTAAATATGTTCCAAATAGGAGAAAAAAGGTATGTTATTGGTAATTGATGTAGGCAATACAAATATGGTATTTGGTGTATTTGAGGGAGAAACGCTGACAGCAAGCTGGCGTCTTTCCACACAGAGCGGACGTACCTCTGACGAAACAGGGCTGATGATTCGTAATCTGTTCAAATATTCCGATGTTTCTGTAGAGGATATTGAAGCGGTAATCGTTTCTTCTGTGGTACCTCATGTGATGCATTCCATGCTGAATGGGATTAAGAAATTTCTGCAGCTTGATCCTATCGTGGTGCGTGCAGGTCTGAAAACAGGGATCAATCTGAGAATGGAAAATCCCAAGGAAATGGGCTCTGACCGCATTGTGAATCTGGTGGCGGCATATGAACTGTACGGCGGCCCTGCAATTGTTGTGGACTACAGCACAGCAACCACATTTGATGTTGTCAGTGAAAAGGGCGAATTCTTAACAGGTATTACAGCACCCGGATTGCAGACCTGTGCAGATGCACTGTATCAGAAAGCGGCAAATCTGCCCAAATTTGAAATTGTGACCCCCGACAGCATTATCACAAAGAATACTGTGGAAAGTATGCAGGCGGGTCTGGTATACGGCCATATCGGGGAAGCAAAATTTATCATCGAGCAGATTCGTAAGCACTTTGACTGTCCCGATATGAAAGTCATTGCAACAGGCGGTCTGGCGAAGATCATTAACGAAAAGAAAGGTCTGTTTGATGTATATGATCCTGTTCTTTCTCTGCATGGCCTGCGCCTGATTTATGAAAAGAACAAAAACAGACGATAATGTTTAGGAGGAAAGCAAATGCTTCTGGTAATAGACGTTGGGAATACCAA
>CALASU010000214.1 GCA_937888765.1 uncultured Clostridia bacterium
ATCCGCCCCAGAACAGACTGCAGGATCTCCACGGAAAACGGATTAAAAAAATAAAAGCAATCCGCATCCTCCACCACAAACTCCGACGCATCCTGACAAAGAAAGGATACGCCCTGCCGCTTCGGATAATTTTTCAGATTTTCTATTGCCTGCTCATAAATAGAATGCTCGTATTCCAGTCCGATCACCTTACAGCCGATTGCATAATGCAGAAAAAAGCCCACACGCCCCTTTCCGCAGCCATAGTCCACAACGGTATTTTCCTTTCGGATATACCCGCTTTCCGCCAGTCTTTCAAGCACTGTGTAAGATGTCGGCTCATACGGATAATGATGCTGGTCTGCATGGGCATCCAGCCGTCCTGTTGTCTGTATCTGCAGTTTTTTATCCCATTGCTGTTCGTTCATACTTTCCCCCGCTTTTCTGTTTTCATAATCGGGAAACCCCCGCTTTATGCATATATAAAGCAGGGGCTTCGATTTTATTTATTCTTCTGTTTCTTCTTCGCCGTTCAGCATTGCCAGAAATGCTTTCAGACATTTCTGCATTTTCTCTTCTTTACATTCCGCAGCGATTGCACAGTATTCCGGAATATCCTCCTGATCCATTTCCAGATATTCCAGAAGGTTTGCCAGTGCCAGCGCGGCATATCCTCTGTCTGCCACATCAGATACCTGTCCTGCATCCAGAACCACACGGAATTTCTTTACTGCTCTCTGTGCGCAGTATTTTGCAAAACGGTCATCTTCCGTTTCTCTGCTCAGCCAGTACAGATTCAGCCACAGTGTACCAATTCTGATATATTTTCCCGGGTCAATGACTTCATTCAGATGAATCGCCTGTAAATATCTCTGCACAAGCAAGTCAAAGGGTGACTTTTTATTAGAAGATTGAATCACTGGCAGCTGTTCTTTTTTCAGCGTCTTCTGAATCAATTCACGATTTCCCGCATTGATCTGGAAAAAACTCAGATAATGGTTACTATAATGACAGCTCGGGCAACTGTATACCTCATGCCACAATGGATTGCCGCCAACATAGTCCACCTTGCCGTCCATATGTACCCCACGCACTTCCATCGTATGCTTGCGAAACTTTTTCACAGAAAAGATTTCTCCGCAAAGTGGACAGCTATGCTACCATGCCGCAGAATCTGGGGTCCTGATAGGGTTCCTGTGCGGTATGGCTGAATGCATATGCAGAAGGAATCGTGAATTTTGGGGTACGATGTTTCTTCAGACCAAATGCGTTTTTGTACAATTCATCATTCATATGGCGGATACGTTTGCTCATATTCGCCACAACTCTTTCTGCCAGATCGGGGCAGTTTACAAAAAATTCTCTCAGGTTTTCCTTATTGATCGCTACACAAAGCGTATCTTCCAGTGCAATACAGGAAGCACTGCGGGGCTGATTGTCGAAAATCGCCATCTCACCAAAGAAATCGCCCTCTGTAATTTTTGCCACTTCTGTCAGATTGCCAAAAAAGTTTGTCAGATAAATACCGATAGAACCTTTCAGAATGATATACATTTCATTCCCCGGTTCGCCCTCATGGCAGATATACTCATCTTTTTTGAACTGACAGAAAGTAGACATCTTCTGAAGCTGTAAAATTGTTTCCTGTGTCATGCTTTTTCCTCCATTCATGATTTCTGCCAATGCTTGACAGCAGGTTCTAAAAATCCATCTGCTATCAGTGTTTCAACAGAACGTTTTACATTATCCAGCGAACTTGTTTCCAACAATATATCTGCATTTTGCAGATAGGTTTCATAGAGCCGATAAAATGCAGCACGGTCAATCTGCCCATCCCCCCATGCAAGATGCAGATCACTTTTCAGATCATTATCATTCAGATGGATGTGCTTTACAAATCTCCCCAGTTTTTCCGCCCAGATCTGTGTCGGAGTCGGAGATATCGCCGCATGGGCATAATCCAGACATACGCCATAATTTTCATATGCACTCAGTGCTTCTGATACCTGTTCCAATAAGTCGGGGGATGTATCAAACATATTTTCCAGATATATGGAAATCTGCGGTTCTTCTTCCAGTATTTCCTTCCAGAAAGCAATATTCTGTCTGACCCAGCTTTCCATATACGATTCCGTATTCAAAAACGGATTATAATTGGTATGAAATACAACAGCAGATGCACCAATCTTTTTTGCCGCTGCAATACTTTGTCTGATCCGAAGCGCGGAAACCTCCCGAATTTTTTTATCTATACTGAACGGAATGACATCGAAAAAAGCACCATGCAGTGTACAGTATGCAGGCAGTTTTACCCTCTGATAGGTATGAATCAGCGTTTCTGTCCGCTCCGCATGATCCAGTATCTGCGGATTAAAAAAATCATTATATTCAAATCCCATCTGATACTGTTCCGCAAATGCCGCACACTCCTCTAATGCGGAAAGCTGCGGTATCATAAGCAATCGTACCATTTTACTGTCCTCCCCTCTGTAAATTTCACCATTTTTATTCAGTATACCATACCCTGCATTTTCACACAATATCATGCACAATCATAACCACTAGTAAACTAGTGGTTTGCTCTACCCCTAGAAGGGGTATTACGTGCTGATTCCCTGAAAGGGAATATTGAAAGGTTGACATCGCATTACTATTTCAGGCAGCCACTAAAAGTGGCTGTCTTTTTGCCTTACTGATACTTGTTACCCGTGAACGGGTCAATATACTCTTTTAACGAGATCTGATCTGACATATAATCTTCTTCCAATTGATTTTTGATATATTCTTTTATGATTTTTTCATTTCTTCCAACCGTATCCGCATAATATCCTCTTGCCCAGAACTTCCGCTGTCCATATTTATACTTCAAATGTGCATGTCTGTCGAAGATCATAAGTGCACTTTTGCTCTTGAGGAATCCCATAAATTGTGCTACACTCAAATACGGTGGAATACTCACCAACATATGTATATGGTCAGGACATGCCTGTGCTTCTATAATCTCAACTTTCTTTTCTGCACACAGTTTACGTAAAATCTGACCTATATCAGCCCTTAACTCTTTATAGATAACTTTTCTTCTATACTTGGGTGCAAATACAATATGATACTGGCATCTATATTTAGAATGCGCTGTACTTTTAATTTCATTTCTCATGTTAAAAACCTCCTGTTATCGTTTGATAGTAATGCGGCTGCCAACCCGCATCTATTATAACAGGAGGTTTTTTATATACTAAAGTAATTTTTTTGACCCCCAGTAGAACTGGGGGTTTTGTTACGCTAAAGCTCCAAAAAGAAAAACTCTCCGCTGCCGCAGAGAGCTTTTCTTTTTATTTTTAAATGTTTCAGATTACGCCTTTTTTTTAGGTTTGATACAAGCCCCAATCACACCGCATACAGCCGCAGGAACGATCCATGCACAGCCATATACTGCCATAGGCAGCTTAGCAACAAAACCAAAAGGTGCGCCATAGCCTGTTGCCAGTTCCAGGAAACTGGTCAGCAGTGCACCATATGCGGCAAATCTTGCCACATTGTCATTTTTAAATACATTGTCAAAGAATGTCAGCAGTACCAGTACCAGTGTGGGAGGATACAGCAGGGTCAGAATAGGACCGGAAACATTGATAATCGCAGACAGACCAAAGTTAGAAATTACGTAACTGAATACTGCAATCCCAATAACCAGTGTTTCATATTTCAATTTACCGTTAGAAAGATTCTGGAAATAGTCAGCCGCAACAGACGTCAGACCGATTGCTGTTGTCATACATGCCAGAAATACAATCACTGCCAGCAGAATCATACCGGTTTTGCCCATCAGTGCCTCTGTAATCGCCATCAGCAAAGCTGCCTGATTCAGTTCTGCAAAGCTTTCCACTGTAGAAACGGTTGCGCCCAGATATGTCAGACCGCCGTACACCAGCATCAGTAATGCCCCTGAGATCAGCCCTGCAACAGCAATCATGCCGCTTACTTCTTTCTTTTCTGTATAACCCTTGCTCAGTGCCGCACTTGTCATGATCCCTGTCATCAGCAAAGCACCAATACCGTCCATTGTCTGGTAACCGCTCAGCATACCTTCCTTCAGAGGTACAACTGTAGGTTCAGCAATGGGGGGTGCAATGGGATTCATAATCCCCAGAACAACCAGTGCCAGCATTACCAGCAGCAGCACAGGTGTCAGATATTTCCCTACGATATCCACTACCTTCGCGGGGCGGATCGTCAGCAGCAGTACCAGACCAAAGAACACAGCACCGAAAATCCAGGGGCTGAGTCCCGGCATCAATGTCATAATCCCCATTTCAAATGTGGTTGCCGCTGTTCTTGGAATACATAACCCGGGGCCAATACAGATAATGATGATTGCCGCCATCATTTCCCCCGGTACCTTCCCGATTTTCCCAACAACCCCCTGAATGTCGCCGCGAACATTAGATACAACGGCAAGGATTGCCAGAACCCCCAGACCAACGTCCATCAGCGTAAAGCCAAGAAAGCCTGTCATCCATGCAGACCCTGTTGCACGCCCTAAAAACGGAGGGAAAATCAGATTCCCTGCACCAAAGAATGTCGCAAACAAAGTCAGCCCCATGAGCCATATAGTTTTTGTTTTGCTTGTTTTCACATCAATTCCTCCTTATTTATTGGATCTTCTCCAGATCTTCTGTTTTTCCGCCTCCTTGATGAGTTCATCACGGAATGCAGGGTGCGCAATGGAAATCAATCTTTCGGCACGTTCCCACGTGGAACGGCCTGCCAGATTGACACAGCCGTATTCTGTTACCGCATAATATGCCTGTGTTCTGGGTACTGTGATGATGTCCCCGCCGGAGAATGCCGGTACAATACGAGACTGCAGTTCTCCATTTTTATCTTTGAAAGAAGATGTCATACAGATGAAGCCTTTACCGCCGGGTGCTGTATAAGCCCCTGTTGCAAAGTCCAGCTGACCGCCAAGGCCGGCAACGGCGGCCGACTGTTCGGCGCTGTCACCACCAAGGAAATTTCCGACGGCCTGAAG
>CALASU010000215.1 GCA_937888765.1 uncultured Clostridia bacterium
ATCCTATGGATCATTCTTTTTTCAGTTGTTCAACTTCATTTTACAATTAACGATTATATTTAAAATGTTCTAAAAAATATTTAGGACCTTTTGTAATATACATTTTCCCACTAACTAATTTTACAAAAGGCGTTATATACATACTTTCGCCATTGTATTCTATTCTTCGACTATCAATAACTTTACATCTAATACTAGAATCTTCAATATACTCCAAAACTGCCCCCTTAGGAATTTGTACCTCATCAAACGTAAAATTAGTACCTCTTTCCTTTTTTTTCTTCAAACTAACTTGTTGTGCAGTTTCTTCTTCCTCTATTTCCTTCTGACTTAACTCCCATTTCTTCAAGCGATCTGTATAATTATGAATTTCAGCGATTGCTTCCAGTATAGAAAAAGCATCTTCTGCGGACATTGCATAAAACTCACGTTTTCTTTGTTTTCCATTATAATTATCTATGGAACGAAGATTAGGATTTAATTTATCAATAATCGCATGAATCTTTAAATCTGATAAACGAGATTCCACTTCATAAGTCGCATATACTCTAAATGCAAACGGCGTACATTCTGTATTATTTAACTGCTGTAACCTATTTTCAATATTATCGGCATATCCAATTTTTACATAATCCGGAAATGACGGATTTGTTAATATGTAAATTACACCTTTTTGTGTATCCATTTACTTTGATTCCTTTCTAGGCACTTCTGTTTTAGAATGTAACCACCTTAGGCGCAGCTGTAAAGGAGGAGAATGTCGCTGTTGCATTTTTCAGATACAGCACTTCTGTATTCTCATCCTCTGCGGAATACATTTTCTTCAGATCGGGATAGTTGTCCAGCATATGCGCCTTTGCTTCCACTCTGTCATCACGCACCAGCTCCGCTGCCACACGCAGCCATGTGCCGTCTGCGAACGCACACAGTTCCACCTTGGGATTTTTCTGAATCTGTTTGGAAACGTCTTTTACTTTGCCTGTCTGGATATACAGCTTGTCTTCAAACAGATCAATCGTGCCGAAAGGACGCACTCTGGGCTGATCGTTTTCTACTGTTGCCAGATAATACACACCACATTTTTTCAGAAATTCATAAACCTCTTTCATAAAAATTACCTCCTTTTAAAAATAGCCCTCTGTTGGTGCAGAGGGCTATTTATTATGTACGTGATTACTGTTCTTTCAGGATACCATTCTGATATGCATATACCAGTTTTTCCAGTTCATCAATGCTTTCCTGTAATTTTTTACCGATATCTGTATCTCTTACACGGATTCTGTCCTGTGTATACTGCAGTGCTACTGTAGAAGAGAGGATATCCTGTTCTTCTGCAATCGCAATATCTGTGGATACGAAAGGTTCATGGGATACCAGTACGATACCATGAGAGTTATAGATCAGGGTATAGCCTGCGATACCTGTTTCTTTCTGGTATGCCTTGGAGAAACCGCCGTCAATTACGAACAGCTTGCCGTTTGCCTTGATGGGGCTTTCGCCTTTTACTACTTTTACAGGTACATGACCGTTTACGATATGAGAAGTATCGGGATCCAGACCGAATGCTTCCAGAACCGTTCTGCAGACAGCTTCTTCATTTCTCAGTGTGTAGTAAGGGTTCTTTTCTTCCTTGTGTGTTTCCTTATCTTCAATGAAGTAGCGTTCAAATGTTGTCATCTTCTTCTTGCCGAACAGAGGAGAATCTTCCCCGCACCACATATACCAGATGTAGTCCATGCATTCACGCTTTGCTTCTGTATGCGCTTTGTTGAAGTAGCCTTCGCGCATTGTTCTTTCTACGGCATCCAGATACGCTTTGCCTTTATATTTTTTGCCACGGAATGTGATTGCTTTCAGACTGCCGTCATCATTCAGAGGGATACCGCCGTGGAACAGCAGGTTAGAGTTGCAGATTGTGTACATGCTGCCTTTATGATACAGCACACGAGTATGTTCCTGCAGCTTTTCACTGTTTACGAAAGAGGATTTTACTTTATCCATAACTTCCTGTTCTTCGGGTGTCAGTGTATAAGGATCATTGGGGTCGATTGTAGGGAAGTTCATATCTCTCATGGGATATTCCACACCATCAACCTTTACAGTACCTTTTTCAAAGTCGATCTTATCCAGCAGCAGTCTGTTTTCCATACGGAATTCAGGACGGCGCATGATAATCTGCCCTTCCGTTTTCCACTGCATAACAGAGATTGCTTTGTGCATTTTTGCGATCATGTTAAAGTCTTTGTCGCTCAGCACTTCATCGCCCTTGGGTTTGAAGCGTTCGCAGGGGTCATCTGCATAGGTTTCCAGAGCGAATGTTGCCAGAGGCAGCAGGTTGATACCATAATCTTCTTCGATGGTATCCAGATTTGCATATCTTGTCTGGATACGCAGTACATTACAGATCAGAGCCTGAGAACCTGCCGCAGCTCCCATCCATGCGATATCGTGGTTGCCCCACTGAATATCTACGGAATGGTAGTTTGCCAGAATATCCATAATTCTTGCTGCATGAGGGCCTCTGTCATAAATATCGCCCAGTACATGCAGCTGGTCAATTGCCAGTCGCTGAATCAGCTTACACATTGCTGTGATAAAACGATCCGCCTGACCCAGATCAATGATGGTATAGATGATTTCTGTATAGTACTGGTCTTTATCTGCATTCGTATTATTTTCATGCAGCAGTTCCTCAATAATATACGCAAATTCCTTGGGCAGTGCTTTTCTTACCTTGGAACGTGTATATTTGGATGCCATTACCTTACAGATTTTAACCAGTCTGTGCAGCGTAATTTTATACCATTCTTCCATATCTTCAGGATCTTCTGTTTCCACCATCTGTTCCAGTTTCTGTTCGGGATAGTAGATCAGTGTTGCCAGAGATTTCTTTTCGCTTTTGCGCAGGCTTTCACCAAAAATTGCACTGATCTGGTTTTTGATAACGCCGGAAGCGTTGCGCAGTACATGGCTGAAGGAATCCGCTTCGCCATGAATATCGGATACAAAGTGCTCTGTCCCCTTAGGCAGGTTCAGAATGGCTTTCAGATTGATGATTTCTGTCGCCGCACTGTTGATGTCTTTATACTGACTTGACAGCAGTTTCATATATTTCAATTCATCTGCTGTGAATTTACCATTTCCACAATACATAATCAGACACTCCTGTTCTCATACATTGCAATACCTTTTACGAAGCAGGAAAAAACTCCCTGCTTATATACATTATAGCAAACTCAGCCAATCTTTCCTAGTTCTTTTTCTGAAAAATGGGACAAAAAACGCCCCAATCTTTTGTGCAGATTGGAGCATTCTTTTACTCTTCTTCATTTTTTTCAGTATCCTTTTCTACTTCCGCAGGCAGTGCTTTATCCACAGATTCCGCAGACTCTTCCGCTTTCTGAGCAGAAACTTCCTCTGCCTGTGCAAAAATGCGCATACCGCCCACCATGGTTTCCCTGTTGATAAACAGCAAAGCCATGCCTGTTACCATGAAGGCATTGGAGAAATACGTCAGAAAATGATACAGCGCATCTGTAGCTGAGTTTGGTTCCCCGATCAGATAGATTACCTGAAAAACAGTGTTCCAAAGATATACCACCGCTGACAATGCCAGATAATACAGACAGGTTTTCCACCAATTCCCTTTTACCAGCTCACGGCTGTGACAGAGTGCCCTCCAGCCGCCGTCACCGCACAGCCCAACACAGTACAGATACAGGCACCATGCAATCGCCAGATATACCCCGGGAATGATGAGCATACTGCCCAGAATAACCAATACCCCATAGATCAGTCCCGCTGTGATGATACTCGGCTGCATCTGCATAGCTTCTGCCATTGCTTTTTTCGCAGACAGTTCTTCCTGCATCAGAAACTGCTTTGTCAGCTTCGCAATCGCAATGATCCCCACAGGCTCCAGAAACAATACTACCGCAAAATATAAACATTCGTGCAGTATGGTCTGCATCATAAGCTGCATCACCTGCTCCTGTCCCATATTGCCCACTTCCAGAAAGCTGTTCAGTGCATCAGCCCCCATCATCATGCGATCCAGAATCACACTCTGCAAAATGCTAAGGGGCAGAAAAATCACACATAAAACTGTCAGAACCGCCGGTCTGTTGGCAGCAAATACCTGAAAGGCTCTGGACAGCAGCTCTATCCACGTCAGCTCTCTCTGAAAAATATCATCTTTCATTGTTTTCATCCTTTCAAAAAATTCATTTCCGTAATAAGAAAGTATAACAGATTTTTCTCCAAAAGCAAACAAAAAACTCGAAACCATCCGGTTCCGAGTTTTTTTGTATTTTATCTTCTTTTATCCCCCAGCTTCAGCCCGGGAACGGCATTCAGGTCAAGTCCATCTCTTACGCCTGCCAGATACTCATAATATGCCGCACAGCCGATCATTGCCGCATTATCTGTACACAGGATGGGAGAAGGAATACTCAGCACAAAGCCCTCTTTGTCACAGGCTTCCTGCATTTTGCTTCTCAGTGTGGTATTGGAAGCCACGCCGCCTGCCAGTGCAATCTGCTTTACGCCATTCGCCTTTGCCGCCTTGATGGTCTTGCCCACCAGCACCTCTACCACAGACTGCTGGAAGCTTGCCGCAATATCATTCGGCACGATTTCCAGCCCCTGCATCAATGCTGTATCAAAATGGACTCTGCCACCGCCGGGGATATGCAGAAATTCTACTTTTCCTGTAGAACGGGCATTGATACGACATTCCATAGCGTGACCGTTCAGGTGGATGTCCTCCTGTTTCATCTCCAAAGGAACTTCACAGGCGATACGAATCTGCCATTTTACAAGGTCGTAGCCGGTGAGCATTTCTGTAACCGTATGCTCAACCTGAAGTCTTACGTTCATTTCCATAAACCAGAAGTTGCCTTCTTTATCTAAAAGAAACTCAAGTGTTCCTGCACCGACGTAACCGATTTTCTTAACTGCATCTACTGCAAGCTCCATAATCTCGTCTCGCTGAGCTTTATTAACAGCAGGAGAAGGAGTTTCTTCAATAAGCTTCTGGTTTCTTCTCTGAAGCGAGCAGTCTCTGTCACCAAGACACACAGCATTGCCGAATTCATCAGCTAAAACCTGAAGTTCAACGTGCCTTGCAGGGAAAATATATTTTTCAAGGTAAACACTGCCGTCGCCAAAGGCACTTATAGCCTCACTTGTTGCCTGCATATAGGCGTCCTCAAGCTCTTCTTCTGCACGGATTAAACGGATACCTCTGCCGCCTCCCCCTGCACAAGCCTTAAGCATAACGGGATAACCTATCTTTGCGGCTTCCTTTTTAGCTTCGCTAATTGAAGCCACCGCCTTTGTACCGGGAATAACCGAAAGTCCTGTGTTTCTTATAAGCTCCTTTAAAATAGCTTTGTCGCTTAAGCGTTCCATACTATCGGGGTCAGGGCCTATGAAAACAAGTCCGTTTTTTCGGCAAAGACGGGCAAAATGGGCATTTTCGGAAAGAAATCCGTAGCCCGGATGAATAGCCTGAGCACCTGCCAAAATAGCGGTACTTATTATCTGATTTTCATTTAAGTAACTGTCGGTAGCCTCTGCAGAGCCAATGCAATAGCTCTGGTCTGCAAGGGCTACGTGCAGAGCATTTTTGTCAGCCTCAGAATATACCGCAACGGTAGCCACGCCCATTTCTTTGCAGGCACGGATAATTCTGACGGCAATTTCGCCTCGGTTGGCAATAAGAATT
>CALASU010000216.1 GCA_937888765.1 uncultured Clostridia bacterium
TGGCTGACCTGGGTATCGTTGGTGATCTGAAAGCAATCCTGCCTAAACTGGCTGATGCAGTAAGAAAATACAAAGCAGCAAAAGCAAACAGCTAATCCGTACATTGGTACAATTTACATGAAACCAAAGGCAGTACTGTATCCCTGCGGCTCAGGGATACAGTAACGCCTTATTTTGCAATACAAAGCAAAAAAAATAAAAGGGCAAATATTGAAGTTTACGAGGAGGATATAAAAATGGAAAACCTGACAGTATTTTATCCCGGTTATACAGCAGGTGCAGATGCATACTATGAAATCGAAAAAGTATGCTCTCCCTACGGCACAAAAGCAGTTGTAATCAGTGATGAAATTTCCATTAACGCAACAAGAAAATACATCGACGAAGCAACAGCAGAAGGTACAGTAAAAGTAGATTACGTTCTGTTCGGCGGTGAATCTTCTTTTGAAGAATGTGACAGACTGGCAGCTCTGGACGTTGTAAAGAATGCAGACATGGTATTCTGTCTGGGCGGCGGTAAAGCAATCGACACAGGTAAATACATTGCTCGTAACCTGGGCAAACCCTACTTCACATTCCCTACAATCGCTTCCACATGCGCTTGTAACTCTGCACTGGGTATCTACTACAACGAAGACCATACATTCAGATGCATGTACCGTGTAGACAGACCCCCTGTACATATCTTCATCTCCACAAGAGTTATCGCTGAAGCTCCCGTATCCTTCCTGTGGGCTGGTATCGGTGACGGTATGTCCAAAGAAGCAGAAGTAACATTCTCCGCAAGAGGCAGAGAAGAAGAACTGACACTGGTTGAACAGGCTGGCGTAGCTCTGGCAGCCTGCTGTACAGAACCCCTGCTGAAATATGGTATTCAGGCTATGGAAGACTGCAAAAACAACATTCCTTCCAAAGCAATCGAAGAAGTAGCTCTGGACATCTTCATCAACACAGGTATGGTTTCCAACATGGTTGACTCCGCTAAATACAACACATCCGTTGCACATGCTTTCTTCAATGCATCCACAACACTGCACCAGATCGAAGCAAGACACAAACACGGTGAAGTTGTATCCTACGGTACACTGATCCTGCTGACACTGGATAAACAGTACGACAAACTGGACAGATTCTATGACTTCTACAAAGGCATGAAACTGCCTACAAAACTGGCTGACATCGAAATCACAGTAGATGAACTGGATCCCGTTCTGGATCTGGCTATGCAGAGATACGATATGGACGTAGTTCCTTACGAAATCACAGCTGCTATGCTGAAAGATGCTATCCTGGAACTGGAAGAATACAACAAAAAAAGAGAAGCTGAATAATCAATAGGCTGTTTCCGGCAGAGGAGAATATTCTCCTCTGCTTTTTTTCTTTATAAAACCTTGACAGAATACCTTATTTTCCCATATACTTTAGCGGAAAACAGTAAGGAAGAAAAGCCATACTAGAGGAAGAAAGAAGGAGAACTGATATGACAACATATTTTCCGCGTGTCGGGATGCGTATGATCAAAACAGCGTTGGCGGTTGCTGTTTGTTTTCTGATCTATTTCCTGCGGGGAGAAGAAGGTGTACCTATTTTTTCTACGATTGCGGCGTTGATCTGTATGCAGCCCTATGTGGAGCATAGTGTGGAATCCTCTGTCAATCGTATTATCGGGACATTGCTGGGGGCGGCGTTTGCACTTGTTGTATTATGGGGAACACGGTATATTTCATGGGAATTGCGGTTTTTTCGGTATCTGATCATTTCCTTTGCCATTATCCCTGTTATGTATATTACAGTACTGCTGAAAAAGACGGGGGCTTCGGCTCTGGCGGGTATTGTTCTGCTCAGTGTCTGCCTGTCCAATGGCGGTCAGCCGCCGATTGTAGATGCGTGGAACCGTTCCATAGAAACCATTGTGGGGATTCTGGTTTCTCTGGGGGTAAACAGCCTGCATCTGCCCAGAAGACGAGAAAAGGATTTCCTGTTTGTGACAGGCTTTGATGGGGCACTATATAATGAAAACACCGGTATTACACCGTATACGCAATTTGAACTGAATCGCTTTCTGCAGGATGGACTGCCGTTTACGATTGCTACAGAACGGACACCTGCGTCTTTGATGGCAGATGTGAAGGG
>CALASU010000217.1 GCA_937888765.1 uncultured Clostridia bacterium
ATTTGATATACGAAATCTTCTTTCCTTCGTATTATCATTACTGAATCAAAACAGACCCAAAGCTCATAATTACGTCCATTTCGCTTGTATGGCACAATTTCTGTGTTATTAAAGTCTGTCAAAGCCTCGCAATTAAACCTTTCTTTGTGTCGTTTGAAATAGTGAGGTGTATATACGTGTATTTCACTTGTATTCTTTGCGAATGAATACCATATCTTTCCATCACGTGTTTCGATTGCTGTACCCAAAGCGAAGCTATATGTACTCTTGGATATTCGGTCGTACATTTTGTTTACTGCTGGGTATATTTCCAACTGTACAATTTGTCCATCAACCTTGAATGTTTTCACTAAGAATGAATCGTGATTTTTCCGACTTCGAATCATCCACTTGTTGATTTCCTTGCCTAACCATCCTTCTCTCATTTCTTCGTACTTTGATAGAACTTTCTTTCTAAAAGCACGAATGTCTTCATAGTTACTATATTCTGTCAACATACCTCTTTATTCCTGTATTACGATTAAACTTATATCCATATTCTTTCTTTATTATTTTCATTGAGTCTACAGAAGCAATTTCGTATTCTATGTCCATATCTATTTTTATTATATTAGATGCAGCATCAAAATCACCTATTTTTTCTCCATCAATCATCACAATACCCCCATGCCCTGCAGGGATTTCGGCCGCAGTTGCTTCGGGTACTTCAAAAAATCGCTTTGTTAATGTTTTTATGGCGTGTTTGCTTTCATAGGCAATACCTGATGCTTCTTCCATAGAAAACCGCTGTGGATCAAATACTTCAGCAAAGGGATTTTCCTTTTTACAGATTCTGTCCCGCAGGAGCATAGCTGCGACCATAGAAGAAGTCATACCCCATTTCTGAAAGCCTGTGGCAACATACCAGTTTGCTTTTGTAAGCGTATATTCTCCGATATATGGCACATGATCGGCAGGCATACAGTCCTGTGCTGACCAGTGGGCAACTTCACGGGCATCGGGGAATAGCTTCTTTGCTTTTTTCCGTAATGCTTCATAACATCCGCCTTGCTGATTTTCGCCTGTGCGGTGTCCTTCGCCGCCGAAAAGCAGATACTTTTGATAGCTGCGGAAAGAATAGGGAGTATTCCCATCGCCGATATACATACCATCCAGAGCAGGGGCATTTTCTAATGCAAGTACATAAGAGCGTTCCTGATGCATACGGGCAAAATACAGCCCCGGAAAATTGACAAAAGGGTAGTGCGTGGCAAAAATGATGTGTTCCGCTTGTACAGTACCTTCCGGTGTGTGCAGGGTATAATCTTCTACGGTCTGTACGGGTGTTTGTTCATAAATGGTAAGCTGTTCTGCCAAAGCATGCAGAAATTTCAATGGATGAAACTGTGCCTGTCTGTCAAAACGCACTGCGTGGCTTTTGGAATGGGGCAGGGGACAGTGCTCCAGAAATACGGCAGGAATTCCGAAAGCCGCCGCCGCTTCTGCTTCCTGTTTTAATACTTCTGCATTTTTTCCGTAAAGATAGGCGGACTGCTCCTCAACCTCACAGTCTATCTGTTCCCGCTCGATGATACGGCGATATTCTGCGATTGCCGCTTCATTTGCCTGCGCATATTGCTGTGCTTTTTCCGTTCCTTTTGTTTCGATTAGTTCTGTATAGATCAGACCATGCTGAGAGGTGATCTTTGCGGTGGTGTTCTGTGTC
>CALASU010000218.1 GCA_937888765.1 uncultured Clostridia bacterium
GGTTCCAATGGCGGCAACTCTGGCGGTTCCAATGGCGGCGGTAACTCTGGCGGCTCCAGTGGCGGCGGTTCCGGCAGTTCCGGCTCCTCCAAACCTTCTGCACCCTCAACATCTGCACCTTCTGCACCATCTTCCTCTGTAACAACAGGAGAGCAGACAGCAGAAAGCGGCACAAAGACAGAAACAACGGCAACGCCTGAAGCGGTTGTAAGTAATAATGCGGCAGCTGCTGTTGTAACTGAAGCAGTTGGAAAGGAAATGGCAGACCAGGCGGCAGAAAATGGCAGTCAGACGATTGTGATTGCACCTGTTGTACAGGATTCCGTGGATAAAATGACGGTTTCTGTTTCGGCGGCAGTGGTTGGCGAGATCGGCACGAAAACAGACGCTTCTCTGACAATCAGCACACCTGTTGCGGCAGTGGATATTCCGAAAAGCGGTTTGCAGCAGTTGGCAAATGCGGGGAATGTGGTAAATGTAATGGCAGAAAAGAACGGCAGTCAGATCACGGTGGATATTACTGCGGATGCAAAGAAAGTGGATACAATTGCAGGCGGTGTGACTGTGACAGTACTTGTTGAAAATGTTACACCCGGTACAGTTGCAGTGATCGTACAGGAAGACGGCACAAGAGAGATTGTACAGAATACGATTGCAGACGGTGAAGCGGGCACTGTAAAGGTTGCTTTGCAGGGCTCTGCCACAGTGGAAATCATTGACAACAGCAAGGATTTTGTGGATGTGGGAGAAACTGCTTGGTTTAAGCCTGCGGTGGATTTTGTTTCTGCAAGAGGTATTCTGAGCGGTGTCGGCGAAGGTGCTTTCGGACATGATGCGACCATGAACCGTGCAATGGCAATGACCATGCTGGCAAGACTGGAAGGCGTGGACACCAGCGGCGGCGAAACATGGTATGAGAAAGGAATGACATGGGCGGCAGAAGCAGGCATTTCTGATGGTACTGCACCCATGAGTGATGTGACAAGAGAACAGATGGCGGCTATGCTGTGGCGTTATGCAGGAGAACCTGAAGCAAATGCTGGTTTTGAACAGTTTGCAGATGCACAGGCAGTCAGCACATGGGCAGAGCCTGCAATGTGCTGGGCTGTGGAACAGGGAATTCTCAATGGAGATGGAACAAACCTGAATGCGGCTGACAGCATGACAAGAGCAGAAGTAGCGCAGATTCTGATGAAATTCATGGAAAACAGACTGAAATAAAAAGGATTCTTCTCTGAAAAAGGAAGAGCATACAAAACCCCTCCGACATGGGAAATCGGAGGGGTTTCTTTATTCGTGTTTGCTTATTGTGGAAAGCAGGATACCGCTCATAACAAGCACTGCGCCGAGGATGCCTGTCATGCCGAGAACTTCATGCAGGAAGATCCAGCCAAGAATCGCCGAAGCCACAGGGCTGAGGGCACATAGCATACCTGCGCGCTCAGAAGTGGTATAGCTCTGGGCAACGGGCTGTAAAGTAAAGCCGAAGCCTGTGCAGATAAAGGAAAGGGCGAGGATCAGTCCCCATTCCGTTGTACCTGCGGGCAGGCGGGGTGTTTCGATGAGAAAAGCGGCAATCAGAGCGAAGAAGCCCATAAAGCCGACCTGCAGAATCCCGAGAACAAAAGAATCATCCTGTCTGGAAATGCGGTCTGTCAGTATGATGGCAACGGCATAGAGCACAGCGGCAAGAAGAGCCAGAAGTTCGCCGCTCTGCATAGCAATGGCAAAGCCGTTCTGCAGTGTCAGCAGTCCGATGCCGACCATTGTGATGAGCATACTCAGCAGAAGCGGGAAGCGCGGAAATTTCTTATGTATTATACCTTCGATCAGCGGAACGAAAACAATGGCGGTATTTTCGAGAAAAGACACGGTTGAAGAAGCTGTGATTCGCAGGGAAAACAGCTCTGCGACCATAACGGCGAAAAAACTGCCGCCCAGTATCATACCCCGCAGGAGGGTTTCTTTTTTCAGTCCCCGCAGTCTTTTATGAAACAGCAGAACCAGAAACAGAAAGGCAATCAGAAAGCGGACTGCCATCAGGGTCATAGGCTCTAAGGATTCCAGTACGATCTTGGAAAATAAAAAAGAAGTACTGCGGGCGACGATGACAGCCGCCAGCAGAAGCTCGCCTGTTTTTTGGTTTAAGGTCAGATGCATGAAAACGCCTCCTTTCTGATGTCTTGACAAAAGTATAAAAAGAATTTACGCTTGCGTAAAGCGAATGAAAATCAAATTTTCTTTGCGAATCTGTCAAGGAAGTGAAAAGAATGGATACAGAAAAATGCAGAGTACTGCTCTGTGCATTGGAAACAGGCACTTTATCGGGAGCGGCAGAACGTATGGGGTATACGCCGTCGGGTATCAGTCGCAGTGTGGCGGCATTGGAGGAAGAAATGGGCTTTCCGTTACTGCTCAGAAGCAGAAACGGGGTATCGCCTACAGCAGATTGCAAAAGAGTACTGCCATTTATACAGGAATTATTGCGAAATGAAGAGAAATGCAGACAGCTTGCAGGAGAAATCTGTGGGCTGGAAGTGGGGGAAATTACGGTAGGAACAGCGTATTTCAAATATTATCCGCAGCTTTGCAAATGGATTTCGGATTTTACGAAAAGCTATCCGGGGATACGGGTGCAGATCATGGAGGGGCGAAGCAGTGTATTAAGTGATTTATTGGAGAAAGGAAAACTGGATTTTTGCATTATCAGTAAGAGAGAGGGGAACTGTCGATGGTTTCCGATCAAACAGGATGCTCTGGTTGCACGTGTGCCGAAAAATCATCCTATCGTAAAAAAGGGCAGTGTGCCGCTTTCTTTTTTTGCCGCAGAGCCGTATATTGAGATTTTTCCGCAGCAGGAAACGGATAATTCCAGAGCCTTTCGGGCGGCGGGAATTGTGCCGAACACGCATTATGCAACGGATAATGATGAAGCGGCATTTGCGATGGTAGAAGCGGGACTTGGGGTAACGCTTGTAAATTCTCTGCAGATTTCAGCGGAAAAGGAAACGCTGGCAACTTTGCCGCTTGATCCGCCGAAGTGGATTGAGATTGGGATTGCTCTGCCTGTGGAAACGGAAATTTCGCCTGCGGCAAGGCGGTTTGCGGCGTTTGCGATGAAGGATTTGGGAAAATAAAGGGGGAAACTTTCTTTTCTTGGGAAAAGTTTCCCCCTTGAACCCCCTTCAAAAACCCGCTTGGGGAAGTATGCGGGGCTTTGCCCCTGCATCCCACAAGCCTTTGAAAAGGCTTGACCGAAACTTTTTATTTGCCTTTGGCGGATAAATTCGATTTTTTCGGCAAAAGCGGATGCTTTTGCCATATCGGGTCGAGGGGGTGGGACAGCGTCCCACGATTTTTTTTGAAAAAGATTTGTTAGCACTCTTTACAAGTGAGTGCTAACAGTATATAATAAGGGCAGGAAAAAGGAAAGAAATCTGAATCACAGAGAAATAATAGATACAATCCATAGAAAGGTGGAATGGTTTATGAATTTGCAGAAATTTACACAGAAATCTCTGGAAGCCATCCAGAATGCACAGGCGATGGCTTTGGAATATGGCAATCCTCAGGTGGATCAGCAACATCTGCTGGCGGCTCTGCTGACACAGACAGACGGGCTGATTCCACAGCTGATGCAGAAAATGAACATCAATGTGAACGGGCTTTTGCAGGCGGCAGAACAGGAAGTGAAAAAACTGCCCAGAGTCAGCGGCGGTCAGACACGTGTGGCTTCTGATCTGGAAAAAACACTGATTGCGGCAGAAAAGATGGCAGAAAATATGACAGATGAATACGTTTCCGTAGAGCATCTGTTTATGGCAATGGTTAATGCACCCAATGCGGCACTGAAAGAAATCTTCCGTCAGTATCAGATTACAAAGGAAGACTTTATGAAAATGCTGGCAACGGTGCGAGGAAATACCCGTGTGACAAGCGATTCTCCAGAAGTGACGTATGATGCACTGAAAAAATACGGCACAGACCTTGTGGAACGTGCCAGAAGTAAAAACCCCGATCCTGTCATTGGACGTGACGAGGAAATCAGAAATGTAATCCGTATTCTGTCCAGAAAAACAAAGAATAACCCCGTGCTGATCGGTCAGCCCGGTGTCGGCAAAACAGCGATTGCGGAAGGTCTGGCACAGCGTATTGTAAAACAGGACGTACCCAACAGCCTGAAAGAAAAAACAATTTTCTCTCTGGATATGGGTGCTCTGATTGCGGGGGCGAAATATCAAGGGGAATTTGAAGAACGTCTGAAAGCTGTCCTGAATGAAGTACAGAAAAGCGAAGGTAAAGTTATTCTGTTCATTGATGAACTGCATACCATTGTGGGTGCAGGCAAAGGTGCAGGGGCGATGGATGCGGGCAACCTTCTGAAGCCTATGCTGGCAAGAGGGGAACTGCATTGTATCGGTGCGACCACATTGGACGAATACAAGAAATATATCGAAAAAGACCCTGCACTGGAACGCCGTTTTCAGCCTGTGCTTGTGAATGAGCCTACGGTGGAAGATACAATCTCTATTCTTCGTGGTCTGAAAGAACGCTATGAAGTATACCACGGGGTAAATATTCAGGATCAGGCGATTGTTGCGGCGGCAACACTGTCCAACCGTTATATCTCCGATCGTTTCCTGCCTGATAAAGCGGTTGACCTGATTGACGAAGCCTGTGCGATGATCCGTACGGAAATTGATTCCATGCCTACAGAACTGGATATCATTCGCAGAAAGATCATTCAGCATGAAATCGAAGAAGCGGCACTGAAAAAAGAAACAGACAAGATTTCTCAGGAACGTCTGCTGGAAACACAGAAAGAACTGGCGGAACTGCGTGACAGCTTTACAGCATTGCAGGCAAAATGGGAAAATGAAAAAGAATCCATTGGTGCGGTGCAGAAGCTGAAAGAAGAAATCGAACTGGTCAATGCGGAAATTGAAGCGGCAGAAAGAAAATATGATCTGAATAAAGCGGCAGAATTGAAATATGGTAAACTGCCACAGCTGCAGAAAGAACTGGCGGAAAAAGAAGTATTTGCGGAAGAAAACAGCGAAAACAATACGCTCCTGCGGGATAAGGTCACAGAGGAAGAAATTGCTCGTATCATCGAAAGATGGACAGGGATTCCTGTGGCAAAGCTGATGGAGGGCGAACGGGAAAAGCTCCTGCATATGGAAGAAATCCTGCATGAGAGAGTGGTAGGGCAGGAAGAAGCGGTAACAAAAGTTTCCGAAGCGATCCTCAGAAGCCGTGCGGGTATCCAGAGTCCCAACAGACCTATTGGTTCTTTCCTGTTCCTCGGCCCTACAGGTGTCGGCAAGACGGAGCTTGCGAAAACATTGGCAGAGTGTCTGTTTGATGATGAGCAGAACATGGTACGCATTGATATGTCGGAATATATGGAAAAACACAGCGTATCCCGTCTGATCGGTGCACCTCCCGGATACATCGGCTATGATGAAGGGGGACAGCTGACAGAAGCAGTACGCCGTAAACCCTATTCTGTAATTCTGTTTGACGAAGTGGAAAAAGCGCATCCCGATGTATTTAACGTACTCCTGCAGGTGCTGGACGACGGCAGAATCACAGACTCTCAGGGCAGAACAGTCGATTTTAAAAATACAGTCATCATTCTGACGTCCAACCTTGGTTCTGCATATCTTCTGGACGGTATTGATGAAAACGGCGAAATTACAGACGAAGCGAGAAGCGCAGTGGAAGACACGCTGAAGCACTCCTTCCGTCCTGAGTTCCTGAACCGACTGGATGAAATCGTATTCTATAAACCACTGACAAAGGAAAATATCACACATATTATTGATCTGATTCTGAAAGATTTGAACGGCAGACTGGCAGACAAACAGCTGAAATGCGAACTGACAGAACGGGCAAAAGCATATATCATCGAAACAGGCTATGATCCTGCATTTGGTGCAAGACCGCTGAAACGTATGCTGCAGCGTCATGTGGAAACCCTGCTTGCAAGAAAGATCATTGCGGATGAAGTGGAACCCGAAAGCACACTGGTTGTGGATGTGACAGAGGACGGAAAATATATTGTACTTTAAATTTAAAACCGTGGGACGCTGTCCCACACCCTGCGAGGGGCTTACCTCTTCGACCCGATACTGCAACCGCATATATATGCGGTTGCAAATGGG
>CALASU010000219.1 GCA_937888765.1 uncultured Clostridia bacterium
GGACTCGAACCCTGGACCCACTGATTAAGAGTCAGTTGCTCTACCAACTGAGCTAAGGGCGCATATCTCAACTGCAAGGAATATATTAACACCAAATCTGTCTTTTGTCAACCGAAAAACGAAAATTCTTTTCTCTTAATTTGCATCATGTATAAAAATTGGTACAATCCGTTTTTTTGTGCAAAACTACCATTGTCTTTTCTCTTCTTCGGAACTATACTGACCTCAACAAATATATGGTGATTCTTCGGGGCAGGGTGCAATTCCCTACCGGCGGTAACAGTCCGCGACCCGCTTTTGCTGTGCAAAGGCGGCTGATATGGTGCAATTCCATAACCGACGGTGATAGTCCGGATGAGAGAAGAAATTTTGGTGCTGTTGGGCGCAGTATATCCATCGGTGTATTTTGTGTATGCCTTTGGTATATATTTCCCTGTCGGTGCTTCTTTTGGTGTATCCAAAGCCCCTGAATTGCAATTCAGGGGCTTTTCTGTTTAACTGCAGGAAACAGAAAACATTTCGCCAGATCATACGACAGGAACAAAAGCCAACACTGCCAACACGGAAGAATTCCCAATTATTTTTTATGATACATACACCCATAAAAATCTAATTGGAGGAATGAAACATGAAAACAAGAATGAAAACAAAAGACCTTACCATGATCGCAATGCTTGGGGCAATCTGCTGCATCCTGCTGCATATTGACTTCCCGCTCCCTTTCTTACCGCCCTTTATGAATTTTGATATGGCGGGTATGGTCGAACTGATCGGCGGCTTCGCTATGGGACCTGTGCAGGCAGTCGGCATTATCGCTGTCAAAATCCTTCTGAAACTGGCAACAGAAGGCACAACCTCCGCTTTTACAGGCGAACTGCAGAATTTCCTGCTCAGCTGTGCTTATGTTCTCCCCCCTGTTATCCTGTATCATCAGAATAAAACCAAAAAAACAGCCGTGATCGGCATGGGTATCGGCTCTGTATTTACCGCAGGTGTTGCAGTCTTTACAAACCTGTATATTATCATTCCCTTTTACATGGCACTGATGGGACAGGATATGGCGTATTTCATCGCCATGTGTACAGAAGCAAATCCTCTGGTAACTGACGTATTCACACTGGCAATTCTGGGTATCGTACCTTTCAATCTCATCAAATGCGGCATCAATTCCTTTGCGGCATTTGTATTGTACAAACGTGTCAGCCCTATTCTGCACAACTACGGCTACACACCCGCACCCGCACCACAGAAACACTGAGATACAGAGATACAGATAAAGGAGCGAACAGACTATGAAATTCAGCATGGATAAAAATCTGACATTTGAACAGGCAAAGGCATTGTTT
>CALASU010000220.1 GCA_937888765.1 uncultured Clostridia bacterium
AGAATAAACCTGGCTTCGTAAAAGCTATGTGGTGCGGCGATCAGGCTTGCGAAGATAAGATCAAGGAAGTGGCTTCCGCTACCTCCCGCTGCATCCCATTCGAGCAGGAACAGATCTCCGATGTTTGCCCAATCTGCGGCAAACCTGCAAAACACATGGTTTACTGGGGCAGAGCATACTAATATCCTTTCTGCAGAAACTATAACAGGCACAGCAATTTGCTGTGCCTCTTTTTATTAAAAATGACTTCGGAAATAATATCCCGAAGCCATTTGTCTTATTTCCCTTTTAAGTTGAAAATCACGATACTGATAATGATGATCGCCCCGCCGATAAATGTCCCCGCATTGGGTACTTCATGCAGAATGATAAAGCCCATGATCGTAGACAACAAAGGAGTTACAAACATAAAGTTCGTTACTTCGCTGGTACGCTCTGCAAAGCTCATCGCCTTGCCCCACATGAAATATGCCAGCGCACTGGGAAATGCCCCCAGATACAGCAGTGCAATGATATGGCTTGTACTTGCCTGCGAAAGCTGTTCAAAGCCCTGCCCTGCCCAGAAGCCAAGCAGAATTGCCCCGCAGATCATACTGTATGTAACGATTTCCAGTGCATTATAGCCCATAGCGGAAAGGCGTCTTGTCATAATGTTATATCCGCAGAACACCAGAGAAGCCCCCAATGTCCAGATCAGACCAATATTGATGGAGAATACTCCTTCCCACAGCAGCAGGATCAGCACCCCGCAGAATGCGGATAAAATTGCCGCCCAGCCAATGGGTTTGATCTTTTCGCCGTACAGCTTCGATGCAACCACAGCAGTCAGAATTGGTGTTACTGCAATGATGATACTGCTTGTAGCGGAAGTCAGTGTGAGAATCCCTGTATTAAACGTAATCATATATAATGTAAAACCTAAACCGCCCGATACGAAAAACAAAGGGATATGCTTTTTCTGCGGCAGTCTGATCTTACACAGCTTCCCAATAATAATCAGGAAAATCGCCGCCGCCGAGCATCGCAGAAAGCCCAGAGAATATGAAGTAAACTGCTCCTGCGCTACCTTTGTTAACGGAAAGGCAGATGCCCACAGAAATACCGTTAAAAAACTTAATCCAAATACTTTTTTCTTGTTTGCATCCATGCAAAGTCCTCCCTCTCTTACCTTTTTCCTCTGTTTTTCTCACATCAGACAGATCAGAAATAAAACAGATGCTCCTGCCTGTCATTATAGCTGAGTTCCTATATAAAAAGCAATGGGAAACTGCAAAAAAATTCAGCAGCAATAAAAAAATATATCCCCTGTCATTGCATTATCATTCTAAAGAATTATTAAAAAAAGCAAGCACATCGTTTTTTGTCGTATTATATGGTATAATTTAGCAAACATGATTTTTTTTAATCATTGACTTAGAAATATTTATAAAAAGAGGCTTTCCCAAAATACATACTGTAGAATACAGATAAGGATAAGGAGAAGAAGTGAATTATGAAACAATTTGTATTGAAAGCAGAAGATCTGCCCCGCTTTGCGGGACTATATACAGAAACACTTGCCAATGCGGCAGATGAAACTACCATATTGCTTGGCGCAGTCGATGAACAGGCACAGCCCCCTATTCCCGCAGGTCTGCTGGCGGCTCGTGTCATTGACGGTGCATTGCTGCTTGAATGGCTCTATGTTGCACCCGAGTGCCGCCGTCAGGGCGTTGCTGCATCATTATTCAATACCTTGTTGAACAGCGCACAGCAGAATGATGCAGTGCGTGGGATTGCTGCCTTTTTTTCACAGAATCAGCCGGAACTGGAAGCCTTTTTCAAAGCTGTTGACTTCGCTGTTTTTCACATGGATGGCTGGGGACAGTTCAAGGGAACGCTCGACAATGTTGCCGCCATTCCCAATCCCCCTGCTGCAGGCTACAGCATCATTCCGCTTGCAGAAGTGCCGGAAGCGAAGCTGCGCGCATTTAATCAATTCCTCCTCCAGGAAAATGCGCCACGCTGCGGCGTTCCCCTGCCCATTCTTCCGCAGGACTATGCACCACAGAGCAAGGTCTGCTATGCAAACGGGAATATTGGCGGTGTCATTCTGCTGCGTATGCAGGATGCTCAGATCGAACTTAGCTGGCTTTATGCCCCTATGAAGCATCTGCGCAGTCTTCCGCTGCTGCTCAATGCCGCCCTTTCAGATGTACGGCAGAATATGCCGCCTGAAACACCCCTTGTTTTCGGTACGCTTGCACGCCCCGGACAGGCATTGGCAGAACGCCTGCTGCCCGACGCAGAATGGATCGAAACTTATATTGCCCTCTGGCAATTCTGAATACAGAAGGAGTGAAGCAAAATGAATGAAATCAAACAGAAAGTTCGTACCCTTGAACAGATGACAGGTATGCAGCAGCTGAATGACTTTCAGCTGAACCAGTATATACGACATAAAACAGCAGAAACACCGCAGACTCTGAATGAGTACCAACAGAATCAGGATGCAGTGCTTGCACAGAAGCTGATTGATATGATGCTGATTGATACAGCCGGTGCCGCTGAACTGGAAGAACTTCTGCCCGAACTGCGGGAGCAGAAAAACGCAGAACTGGCAAGACTGCAGGCAGACAGTGCCGGAAGCGATAAAAAGAAACGTGATGCAGCAAATAAGAAACTGTCTATGCTTGCAAAAAGACGACGCATGGCAGAAATTCGTCGAAGTAACTTAGGAAACACGGAACCCGCAGCATATCGCCCTGCACAACAGCGTGAAATGGAGCGTGGACGGCATTGGGCAAATCCCCTGCGAGCAGCCATGAATTCTCAGGCTCTCGGCTCACACGCAGATCGTCATGAAAACGCAGAATATCGCCACATTGGCGGCACAACCCAGGAATCTGTGACAATCCATACGCCAAATGGTATTCTGCGCGGTCAGATTTATCAGCCAAGGAATGTTCCGCCCACAGGCAAGCTGATTATCGTTTTTTCCGGTTCCGGCAGTTCAGGGGCTTCTCAGATTGAAAGCATTGTTTCTTCCTATGCAGGTGCAGGTGCTGCTGTACTGCATGCAGAGTATCGCGGCTTTGGTGCCAGTGAAACATGGAAAAACAACAGAAAATGCGGCACCCACTTATGCGAAGACAGCCTGTACCAAGACGGAAAGGATATTCTGAACTATGCGCTCTCACTGAAAAAACCGGATAATCTGAATGAAGCAATGTATAAACCTTCGGATATCGTTCTGCATGGTTTTTCGCTTGGGGGTGCAGTAGCGTCTAAAATAGCAGCCGATTATTCTGAACAGAACGCACAGAAACTTGCAAGAGGAGAAACCGTTACTGAAGAAGATCGTCTGGGCGGAATCGTACTGAATAGTGCAATCGCTACCATGCAGGAAGCTGCAGATGATGCAGCCCCTCAGTGGCTCAGAGGAATCAGCGGTGTCGCCGCCATGGCAGGTGCAGGCAGTTACGACACCCGTTCACATATGCGCCGTCTGTTCCAATACGACCCGAATCTGCCGGTGCATTACCGCAGCGGTTCCCTGACTTCTGAAGATCATCTGGGTCTGGATGCAACCGAACTGCATCTTGATACACAGGCGGCTTTCAAAAACGCAAGCCATCATATCGGCGCAGGCGATCACATGGATACAAATATGCTTTTCAATAACCATGCCATTAAAGAACTGGCAACGAAGGGGCGCAGTGCAAACCTTTCCCCGCAGTCATAATGAAAGAAAAAACCTCAGTCCGTTTGACTGAGGTTTTTTACTGGAGCTGATAGTCGGATTCGAACCGACGACCTGCTCATTACGAATGAGCTGCACTACCACTGTGCTATATCAGCAGATATTCATATTTCACTGCAGTATATTTTAGCACATCTGCCAAAAGAATGCAATAAGATTCTTTCACTTTCTGCCGCAAACAAAGACAAAAGAAGCCGATGCGAATGCATCGGCTTTCAAAGAATTTACTGATTGATTACAAATTCCTGACCAATATAGATCAGATTCGGATTTTTAATCTTTGTCTTATTTGCTTCATAAATCACATTCCAGCGGGAACCGTTCCCCAATTCTTTCTGTGCAATTTTCCAAAGAGTATCTCCTGCCACAACCGTATACAGCTTGGTTAGAGCTTCTGCAGGTGCTTCTGGTTTTACAGGCACTTCGGGTGCTGCAGGTGTTTCGGGTACTTCGGGTACTTCGGGTACTTCGGGTACTTCGGGAATTGCAGGTGCATCCGGCACTTCGGGTACTGTGGGTACATCGGGAAGTACAGGCTCTGCAGGAATTTGTGCAGGTTCGGAAACCACTCTGATTCTGCCCTGTGCTTCTGCATATTCTTCGCCGATCACGCCGTTCATCGCATTAACATAAGAAATCAGTGCATCTGCGTCTATGATTGCTGTATCATGCACAAAGGAAGCCTGTGTCAGTGCATAATATGTATCGCCGCCCTGCGCCTGGAAGCTGTTTACAACAACGGTATATTCTGCCTCTAAATCAAAAGGCTTGCCGTTTACGCTGTTGATCGTTACACGGCTGCCGGGATTTGCAGGTGCAAAATATGTGGATTCGGGATAGGCTTCGCCGCTTTCATATTCCACAGCTGTATTTACTGTAAATTCCATGCCTGCAACCTGAGGGAAAGCGCCCAGAGCAGTCGGTGCACAGAATGTAGAGGCTTCCAGCACC
>CALASU010000221.1 GCA_937888765.1 uncultured Clostridia bacterium
ATAGGGGTTTGGGGGCAAAGCCCCCAAGGTCTTTTAAATTTCATCAGGTACTGCGCCTGTACGTTCTTCCCATTCGGTTTTGGTAATGAGTACACGTCTAGGCTTACTGCCCTCTTCCGGACCTACAATGCCCCTGCGTTCCAGATCATCCATCAGTCTTGCCGCTCTGTTGTAGCCAATGCGGAACTGTCTTTGCAGCATGGAAACGGATGCCTTTTCCTTCTCGATTACAAGATCTACTGCTTCGCCGTACAGTTCATCAGAATCTCCGTCTGCCGCATCGTTTCCTTTTGCCGCAGAAGTAATTTTATCAATCGTTTCCTGTGTATAATACGGCTTGCTTGTCTGTTTTAAGAAATGCACAATGGCCTCTACTTCCTGATCAGTCACAAATGCCCCCTGCAAACGAGAAGGTTTATTCTGTCCTGCGGGACAGAACAGCATATCGCCCTTGCCCAGCAGTTTTTCCGCCCCGACTGTATCCAGGACTGTTCTGGAGTCAATACCCGAGGATACCGCAAATGCCAGTCTGGAGGGGATATTGGCTTTGATAACGCCTGTGATAACATCTACAGAAGGACGCTGTGTAGCAATAATCAGATGCATGCCCGCCGCTCGCGCTTTCTGCGCCAGTCGTGCGATTGCATCTTCTACCTCGCCGGCGGCTGTCATCATCAGGTCTGCTAATTCGTCAACCACAATGACAATCTGCGCCAGTTTGCCTTTTTCATCGCCTTTTTCTTCCATAACCGCATTGAATCCCTTGATGTCACGCACACCATATGCCGCAAAATCGTTGTATCTCTGATCCATTTCCCGAACTGCCCAGTTCAGAGCCGCAGAAGCCTTTTTCGGGTCTGTTACAACAGGAATCAGCAGATGCGGGATACCGTTATATACGCTCAGTTCTACCACTTTCGGATCAACTAATAACAATTTGACTTCCTTCGGGTCTGCCTTATACAGAATACTTGTAATCAGTGTATTGATACAAACAGATTTCCCCGAGCCTGTCGCCCCTGCAATCAGAAGGTGCGGCATTTTCGCAATATCTGTTACCACGACATTCCCCGCAATATCCTGCCCTACCGCAAAGGCAAGCTTGGAGCTGTGCTCTTTAAAGGCATCGCTTTCCAGCAAAGTTCTCATATAAACAGACTGTGTTTCCCTGTTGGGTACTTCGATACCGACTGCCGCTTTGCCGGGAATCGGTGCTTCGATACGGATACCGCTTGCCGCCAGATTCAGCGCAATATCATCCGCAAGGTTTACAATCTTGCTGACCTTTACCCCCTGACTGGGAGAAAGCTCATATCTTGTTACCGTAGGGCCTTTGGAAATCTGAATTACCTTTGCATCCACCCCGAAGCTTTTCAGTGTGCTTTCCAGTTTTCTGGCATTTTCCAGAAGCTCCGCACGGTTGTCGTTATTGCCTGTCTGAGGATCTGCGCCCAACAGTTCAATGGGAGGGAACTGATAGGGTCTTTCTTCTTCCTCGGGTTCAGCAGGAAATTCCGCTTCTTCTGTTTCTTCCACTTCTTCTGTTTCTTCCAACACTTCCGCTTCTTTCGCCCTTACAGACTGTTGTGCAAAGCTGTCCACATCTGCCGCAATTTCTGCCGCTGCCAAAACAGATTCTTCCACAGAAATCGGAATTTCTTCCCCAAAATCCTCAGATACAGCAGGAAGTTCCTCTGCAAACGCAGTAACAGCAGATTCTTCTGCAAAAATTTCTTCCGAAGCATTTTCTTCTTCCAGTTCCACATCAATAGAAATATCCGCCTGTTTTGCTTCCGGCATCATTGCCGCAGGCAGAACCGTCTTGCCCATATCCTCTTCCGGCAGAATATCAATAATCGGAGAATCATCGAATACAGGCTTTTCGGGGCGTGTCTGTTCCGCTTTGAAGCGGCTTCCTGTTACAGGTTTTTCAACTACAGGCACAGCTTCAGGTGTCTGCTCTGCCACCGTCTCCCGTCTTTCCCTTTTGCCAATGGGTGCTTCGCTTACCGCCGCAGCTGCTGCCGCTGTCATTGCCGCCGCTTCTCTTGCTTCTGCTCTGCGGCTTACAGGTCTGCCCGCTTCTGTAATCACAGGTATCTCTTCCATCGGCTGTTCTTTCGGTTCTGCAGGTTCAGCCGCCTGTGCTGTCAGGGGCTGTTCCAGTTCCTTCACATAATCATAAATAGGCTCTCGTTTTTTAGATTCCAGAATCATTGATTTTTCACGGAATACCGTTTCCTTTATGTAAGGCATTTCTTCCTGTTCCTTGCCGTCAATCTCAATATTGAAATCCGCACGGGACATTTTCTTTTTCTTCTGTTCCAGCTTGTCCTGTTTTACCATACGGCGTTCCGCACGTTTTGCCATGCGCGCTTCTTCTTCCTCTTCTTTCTGGCGTACACGTTCCGCACGCTGTTTGATCTTTTCACGCTTTGCTTTTTTTCTGTATTTCCGATAGTCATTGGCATCCCCGATGGCATGGAAGAAGGATTTGCCTGTTGCCATTACCACGGAAATCAGCAGAACTGCCAGCAGTACAATACTGCTGCCCAGTGTATCCAATATTGCATACAGACCGCCGCCAATCAGACCGCCGATCAGACCGCCGTTGCCAAATGCCCCATAGCCATAAAGCGTACCGCATCGTTTCCCAAAAGAGGCATTTGCCGCCACATTGATCGGATTGATCAGATGCGCCATAGAAGCCAGTGTTATCAGAAACAGCCCTGCACCGATTCCCCGCACAATGGGATGTCTTTTTTCTTCACTGATCAGCATCCAAATGCAGAATGCAACCAGAAAGACGGGTAACAGCAACCCACTGAAGCCCAACATTCCTTTGAAAAAGGCTGCAATCATCGCCCCGAAAATCCCCATTTTATCTGTCACAAGACTTACCAATACCACAATCGAAGCCAGTATCATCAAAATCAGAATCACTTCATCCAGAATACTGTCCCCGAAACGGCTGCCACGTGCTGTCATCTTTGTGGTTTCTTTTCTGGGAGCTTCTTTTACAGAAGTTTCCTCTGTTTCCTGTCTCTGTTCAGATTCTTGTTTTGTATTTGCGCTTCTTTTCGCACTTTTTACAGCTTTTGTACTCTTTGTATCAGAAGCCGTTTTCTTTACTTTTGGCGTTTTTTCAGTTGTTTTCGTGGAAGGCCGTCCACGTTTTTTCTGCTCCGCCATGTCCTCACCTCGTTATATTCAAACTACCTACATCTTCTTATTGTATCACAAAAACATCTGTTCTGCATCAAAATTTTCCGCTTTACAGAACATATAAACCGTCATTTTTTTCAAAAAAGAAAAGGCACCGGCTATGCCGGTGCCTCCTCTTGGGATTGGGAATCTTATGTGCACGAAGAATTATTTTACTTCGTAACCTTTTGCTCTCAGAGCGCACAGCAGTTCTTCGCTGTGAGAGCTGTTTCTTGTTTCAACAACAACGTCAACCTGGCAGTTGCTTACTGCAACACCTTTTGCACGTCTGTTGTGGGTTACTTCCAGGATGTTTGCGCCTGTTTTTGCGATTACTTCGATCAGCTGGATCAGCTGGCCGGGTTTGTCAGCCATTACTACGGAGAATTCGATCTGTCTGCCGTTTGCCTGCAGACCTTTGCTGATCGCTCTGTCCAGAATGCCGATATCTACGTTACCGCCGGATACTACACATACAACTTTTTTGCCTGCGATGTCAACTTTGTTTGTCATAGCTGCTGCTACGGAAACAGCACCTGCGCCTTCAGCTACCATTTTGTGTTTTTCAACCAGCATCAGGATAGCGGAAGCGATTTCATCTTCTGTTACTGTTACAACGCCATCAACATATTTCTGGCACAGTGCGAATGTCAGATCGCCGGGTTCTTTTACAGCGATACCGTCAGCCATTGTTGCAACGCTAGCCAGTTTTTCGATTTTACCATGTTCGATGGACTGTTTCATGGAAGGAGCGCCTGCTGCCTGTACACCGTATACTTTGCAGTTAGGGTTGATTTCTTTGATTGCACAAGCAACGCCGGAAATCAGACCGCCACCACCGATGGGAACGAATACAACTTCTGCATCGGGCAGTTTGTCCAGGATTTCCAGAGCTACTGTACCCTGACCAGCCATAACGTATTCATCATTGAAGGGGTGCAGGAATGTGTAACCTTTTTCGTCTCTCAGTTCTACAGCTTTTGCAGCAGCATCATCGTATACGCCGGGAACCAGAACAACTTCTGCGCCGTAGCTCTTTGTTGCTTCTACTTTAGCCAGAGGAGCACTTGCGGGCATACAGATTGTAGCTTTGATACCTTTTTTCTGAGCAGCCAGAGCAACGCCCTGTGCGTGGTTACCAGCGGAGCAAGCGATTACGCCTCTTGCAGCTTCTTCATCTGTCAGGCTGTTTGTTTTTACATAAGCGCCTCTCAGTTTGAAGGAACCTGTTACCTGCATGTTTTCACATTTGATGTAAACATTTGCATTGGGGTTGATGAAAGCGGATTCGAACAGGGGTGTTGTTCTTGCTACGCCTTCCAGTACGTTTCTTGCATCTTTAATCATGTCCAGTGTCAACATATTCATACCTCCTATAATCAGTCGTGATTTGTATGTTTTTATAATAAAGACAATCATTTACCATTGTCTTTCGCTCGAATACAGGCTTATTATAGCCCTCCAAGCCCTCATCGTCAACAGATTTTTGAGAAAAATTTAACACTTTTCGCACTTTTGTAGGAACTGCCAATAAATCCACCACTTATGTACATATTTCCATACACTGTAAAAATATTGCATACTTTATTGTGCGATTTTTCTCACAAAAAAAGACTTACGAGCAAAGCCCGCAAGCCTTTTGAAAGTACATTGCTTAAGATGCGTGTTCCCGTTTGGAATTTTTGCGTTTTCTCATACGCTGCAGAGGTTCTCTGTTTTCATTATAGATATATTCGGGTTTTTCTGTTCCGTTTACCACGCCTTCTGTAATGATACAGCGTTCCACTGTTGTTTCCGTAGGGATTTCATACATAATCGGGTTGATAAATTCTTCCACAATCGCACGCAGACCTCTTGCCCCTGTTTCTCTGTCCATTGCTTTTCTGGCAATCGCACGCAGGGCTTCTTCTTTGAATTCCAGAATCACATCGTCCAGTGCAAACAGATATTCATACTGTTTTGTCAGTGCATTCTTAGGTTCTGTCAGGATATGCACAAAGGCATCTTCATCCAGATTATCCAGTGTTACCACTACGGGCAGACGACCGATAAATTCGGGAATCAGACCATATTTCAACAGATCCTGAGGCATCAGGCTCTGCAGCAGTTCATCGTCTGTTTTATCCTGCTTGCTGTGTGTTTCTGCACCAAAGCCGATTACCTTATGACCCATTCTGTTCTGGATCATTTTTTCAATACCGCCAAACGCACCGCCGCAGATAAAGAGGATATTTGTTGTATCAATCTGAATCAGCTCCTGATGCGGGTGCTTTCTGCCGCCCTGAGGAGGTACGCTTGCCATTGTGCCTTCCAGAATTTTCAGCAGTGCCTGCTGTACGCCTTCGCCGCTGACATCTCTGGTAATAGATACATTTTCGCTTTTCTTTGTGATCTTGTCGATTTCATCCACATAGATGATACCGCGTTCTGCACGTTCAATATCATAATCTGCCGCCTGAATCAGTTTCAGCAGAATATTTTCCACGTCTTCACCAACGTAACCCGCTTCTGTCAGAGAGGTTGCGTCCGCAATTGCAAAAGGTACATTCAGAACCTTTGCCAGTGTCTGTGCCAGCAGTGTTTTCCCTGTACCGGTAGGGCCTACCAACAGGATATTGCTCTTCTGCAGCTCCACATCGTCCGCTTTGGCATCCATAAAGATACGTTTATAGTGATTATAAACGGCAACGGCAAGAGCCTGCTTCGCACGATCCTGACCAATAACATATTCATCCAGCACTTCTTTGATTTCCTTGGGTTTAGGAACTGTAAAGTCCTCATCTCTGCCTGCCAGTACATCATATTCTTCATCAATGATATCTGTACAAAGGTCGATACATTCATCACAGATATATACATTAGGCCCTGCAATCAGCTTTTTTACCTGCTCCTGTGTTTTGCCACAGAAAGAACAGCGCAGTTTATTCATATCTTCTGTTCTGCCTGCCATTTATCATCTCTCCTTTTACTGAGGCTTTGTAATAACGTCATCAATCAGACCATAAGCCTTTGCTTCTTCCGCTGTCATAAAGTTATCACGTTCTGTATCCTGTTCCACCTGTTCTACAGGCTTGCCTGTATTTTCAGCCAGAATTTCATTCAGTTTCTGCTTTGTCCGCAGAATATTTTCTGCATGGATGCGGATATCTGTTGCCTGCCCTCTTGCGCCGCCGCTGGGCTGGTGGATCATCACTTCTGCATTGGGCAGAGCATAGCGTTTGCCTTTTGCGCCGCCTGCCAGCAGGAATGCGCCCATGCTTGCCGCCATACCGATGCAGATTGTGGATACATCAGGCTTAATATACTGCATTGTGTCATAAATAGCCATCCCCGCTGTTACAGAACCACCGGGGCTGTTGATGTACAGGTTGATATCCTTGTCAGGGTCTTCCGCAGCCAGGAACAGCAGCTGTGCCACAACCAGGCTTGCTGTCACATCATTGACTTCTTCACCCA